>DAOUPY010000493.1 GCA_030625925.1 Fusobacteriaceae bacterium
CTGCCGTAGCATATTCTTTGATAATAGACATGGTATATTTCAGTAATTTTTCTGCAAATTCTCTATCTTTTATGAGTTTTCTAGCTAACTTCTCAGGTGATGCTAATTCTCCTGCCAGGGTAAAAGGTCCCTCAAGGGAAAGAATTATTTCTTTTTCTGGATATTTTTTTTTAAGTTTTTTAATTACCTCTAAATTTTTTTTCATCCTCGGCTCTTTTTCTACAATTATTTTCTTGGCATTGTCAATATCTTCCACTGTAAACATAATAGCTTCCTTTGAACTCGGAGAATCTTTAGGAAACTTAATAAGAGGCACTCCTATTACTTCTTTAAATAAAACTCCGTCATCCAACGGGGCTGCAAAATCCGTAGGAAAATGTTCTGCCATATAATCTGCAACTTCCATCTGTTTATCCACAGAATTATATACTTCATATAATTCAAAATCTAAAATTTCAAGGGGGATAAATGCAAACTGAGGATAATTCAATATTTTTTTCCCTATTAAATCAAACATCTCTCTTCCTTTTATAATTACAAATTAATTTTAAATTTTCTGCCGGTGTATTATTTACCGCTGAACAACCAAAAGACAATAAGAAATTGTCTCCCATTACACTATCTAATCTGTCAATTTCATTTTTTATCTCTGTACTACTACCCTTCCCTACCAGTTCAACAGGGTCTAAATTCCCAATTATCACCTTATCTTTGGGAAATTCCTCAGAAATCTTAGATAGATCCAGAATCTGATCAAAACTAAATCCATCTATGTCCAAGGTCATTATTTGAGGGTATATTTTTTGTGTATTTCCACAAATATGAACAATCTTCCAGCAGTCAACTTCAGAAAATATATCTTCCAAATTTTTAAGTACATATTTTTCAAACTGTTTTGCAGAAATCATAACCGATGACGGTTCGGCTATAGAGATTAAATCTACCCCTGCTCCAGACAGCTCCTTAACATAGGACTTTACCAGCTCACCTGTATACTTTAAAAGATTCTCTGCATATTCAGGATTTTTTATTGTTGATTTTAAAAAATGAGTAGCTCCAGCCAGTTGAATTGCCAGGGTAAATGGCCCCTGAACAGATACATATATGGGTTTCTTAATCTGTTTTATTCTCTTTATTGCCTCTATATTTAAAAGAACCCTTTCTTCAGAAAGAATATCTTTTTTTAGATTCAAAATATCTTCTTCTGTCTTTATAGGATGATCTATTACCATGGAAAAGTCATAATCCGGCTTTTTCATGGGTATCCCCAAGACATCACAAAATATATTTCCCTCGTTTAAGGGATAAATAAAATCACTGGGAAAATTTTTATCCATATATTTTGCAGTTTTTAACTGCAACTCAGGAGACAAATAAATATCTTCCATCTTCAACTTCAGCAGATTAGGTCCTATTGCTCCCACAAAAGGAAGAAGACGTCTTCTCCCCTTTATATATTCCATTAAAGTCATAATCTAGCTCCTTTTTGAACTTTTTTAATCTGGCTCTGCCTAGTCTGTGTCTAATTTTATTCTATATATTGTACATTTTATTTAAAATTCTCTTTCGTGATACATTTAAATTTCTTTATTAAATGATAAAGAGATTTAATATTTGTATGTCTTTTGTGTAATTCGTGACTAAATCTTATTAGTTATTACCTCTATAAGTTGATTCTTTATTTCCATATATTTTTCATAGTCCAGAGAATAATCCATATCTACAGAAAATTCTTCCAAGGCTTTCATCTCATCTTTATCTCCTAAAACTTCCATCAAAAGCAGGTTTATTTTTTTCCTTCCGATCTTTTTTTCTGCCATCTTCATTATCTCCTGATCCTGAATTCCAAAC
>DAOUPY010000055.1 GCA_030625925.1 Fusobacteriaceae bacterium
GGTAATGTCCGTCTTTTTATAGCTACAGTCCTCGCTACACTGCGGAACTTATTCTGTTGGACGACTGAGTAGAATATTTACTGAGAAGCTAGGGAACATTTGAAAAAAAGGATTTTTAACCTCAAAAATGATCTCTTAGCGAGTCTCTTTATCTCATTTCTTTGTGATGAAGAATTAAATATCTTATAAGATTATCTCTTTATGTCTGGCAGCATGACAATTTATGTTGATGGCAACTGGCAGGGATGCAATATGACAAGGGTAAGCTTCTACCTTTACTGAGAGTGCTGTATTTCTCCCGCCTAATCCCATAGGTCCTACTCCAGTTTTATTTACTAACTCTAATAATTCATCTTCTAATTTAGCATTAATAGGATTAGAACTGCTGTCATTTATATCTCTCATAAGAGATTCTTTAGCTAATAGTGCAGCTTTTTCGAAAGACCCGCCTATTCCTATTCCTACAATAATTGGAGGACATGGATTTCCACCGGCATTTTTAATTGTTTCCACAACAAACTGCTTAATACCTTCTATGCCATCAGCTGGTTTTAACATCTTGATAGCACTCATATTTTCACTGCCGCCACCCTTAGGAGCTACTATAATTTTCACCTTATCACTACCAGGGACTAACTTAGTATGGATAATTCCAGGAGTGTTATCCTTTGTATTTATCCTGTCCAAGGGATCTTTAACAACAGATTTTCTCAAGAATCCATTTTCATAACCCCTTCTAATTCCTTCATTTATAGCCTCATATATGTCCCCATCTATATAAACTTCAGTACCTACTTCTAAAAATACCACTACCAGACCAGTATCCTGGCACATAGGAACTTTGTTTTCTTTAGCTAGTTCATGATTCTCAACTATCTGATCTAATATATTTCTCCCTACAGGTGAAACCTCTGTTTTGGCCATTTTTTTTAAATTATCTAAAACATCGGAACCTAAATAGAAATTGGCGTCCATACACATTTTTTCTACAGCATTTGTTACCTTGATTAAATCCAAGTTTTTCATCTGACCACCCCTTAAATTATTAATGTTGTCTTACTTTTTTAAAATTATCATTGTCTAAATATATTTCATCTTAATTTTTGATGTATTGCAAGTTATTTTTTTAACAAAGTTGATTAAAAAAAATTGATGATAATATCAATTTTTGATTTTAGAATGGTTTTGTATCAGTATAGAATCATTCTAAATATGAGAATAAATTGTAAAAAAAAACTATAAAAATATATCTAATAAGATATATAACTCGAAATCAACTAAAAAGCAACTAAAAAAATTAAAAATTTTAAAAAGATATATATATGTCTAAAAAAAAAGGCCTACAGTACTTATATGATATTGTTAATTTATTTTATAGAGAAAAATAGGAGAAAAAATATTTTTTATCGGAAGATATCTAAATTTTCTGTAAGTTTTTTTTAATGTAGACTTAGGAATGACAAATATACAGGAATTGTATATAATTTTTCTAGATTTTTTATTTAAATAATACTAGTTATATATGGAATCTTATAAAAGTAAAAAAAATTAAAACAACCTATAATTCTATGGGTGAAATAGTATATAATGCTATAGAGGTGAGAAATGTATTTAGATGAAAAGAAAATATTAACACAAATCTATAGGTGGTTTTCATTTTATGAAAAAAATTCAACTCTGGAGTCTCAATTAAAGATACTCAGTAAGAATATATCTATTGATTCAGGATTAGAAAAAGTTTTTGGTATAGATGATTATATAAAAAAGATAGATTTAATACCTAAAAATTGGGAGAGTATCTATAATATTTTAGACTATCAAATAGAAAGCAGAAAAAATGGAAGTTATATAGTAGACACCTTAGTAGAGTATGATAACTTAGGAGTCAAAGAAGATTTAAAGACAACTTTTAAATATGTTTTTAGCCTAAATTATGAAAAGAATGGAAAGAATAAAATGTTTATGCCTTTAATTCAAAGTGTAAGGGTTTCTACCCTGGGGATCCATGGTAATATTTTAGAAAAAAATAAAAACAAGATCTTAGCATCACTGAATTATTTTTATCTTTTAATCGATAAAAATGATAAAGAAGTAGAATGTTTTAAAGAAATATTAAGTGGAAGTTTTAATCTGGATTTTCAAAGAAAAAATATTGATTCATTTAAAAGTCTTAAAAAATACTATATATCTAATAGTAAGGAATATAAAAGCTTAGACCATAGGATAGAAGATATTGAGATATTAGAAATGGAAAAATTTGAGTGTAAAGTCCAATTAATAATGAGCTTGAAAAAAATAGACAGAAGAGATAATATTTCAGGAAAAGAATTCTATGTCTACATAAAATTGGAAAATTGTGGTTCAGATTTATTAAAAATTAAATCACTTAAAAATAAAAGTTAAGGAGTGAAATGATAAAAAAGCAACCTAAAATAGTAATATGGTTTTGATTTATAGAAATTGCCTGTCTATTTGCTAGGACATGCATTATAGCAAGGATTTTTCTATGGATATTTTTTGTTATTAATTATAACAATGCAATAAATATAACAATATATATGACTGAAAATCAACTAAAAAATATAAAATATATAATAACTTTATAAATGCTAAAAAAATAAGCCAGAGATACTTCTATGAGATTATCTTTGACTTTTTTTTAAGATTGATGTATATTTTTATCACGTTATCAATAATGAATAGTAAAAAAGTTTGAAATAGCATAAATTAAGAATCCTTGAGAAGGTAGAAACAGAAATGATGATTAAAAGGAGAGGAATATGGACGAAAAAAAAAGAGTTATACAGGAGTATGTACCAGGAAAACAGGTAACTTTAGCACATTTAATTGCACATCCAAATAATGAGATCTATAAAAAATTAGGTCTTGTAGGAGATAATAATGGTGCTATTGGAATATTAACAATAACACCGGGAGAAGCTTCTATCATTGCTGCAGATATAGCTACAAAAAATGGAGCTGTAGAAATAGGGTTTTTAGACAGATTTAGTGGAACCGTAGTTATAAGTGGTGATGTGTCTAGTGTTGAAGGATCTTTAGAAAGTGTAATATTTTTCTTAGAAGAAACTTTGAAATTTTCAATTCCTAAAGTAACGAGGTCTTAGCTTATGAAACTAATGCTGGTTGGAAGAACAGGTGTTGGAAAAACTACTTTGACTCAAAGGCTAAATGAAGAAAGGCTAGAATATAAAAAAACTCAGATGATAGATTATGCTGGTGAAGTAATAGATACCCCAGGGGAATATATCGAGAATAGAAATTATTATAAAGCTTTAAATGTTGTGGGTATAGATGCCCAAATAATAGGATTAGTTCAATCTAGTCTAGATGAAGTTAGCGTTTTCCCGCCTAATTTTTCATCAATGTTTCTAAATAAAAAAGTTATAGGGATAGTTACTAAAGTAGATTTAAGCAGTGATACAAAAATAGCTAGAAATTTGTTAGAAATTGCAGGTGTTGAAGAAATTATTGAAATTGGAAAAGACTGTAAAATAGAAAAATTAAAAAAATATATAAGGGGGAAAAATGAAAATTAGTGTTGTAATTGCAGAAGATGACCCACTTACTAGGATGGACATAGCAGAAATATTAACAGAAGCTGGATACGATGTTATAGGTGAAGCCAGCGATGGAATAGAAGCTATTACTGTATGTAAAGAAAAAAATCCGGATATAGTATTATTGGATATTAAAATGCCAATAATTACAGGTCTTCAAGTTAGTAAAATATTAGCAGATGAAAATTTTGAAGGATGTACAGTGTTATTGACAGCATATAACATAGAAGAGTATATAAATAAAGCTAGTGAAAACAAAGTTATGGGATATTTGCTGAAACCTATTGAGGAAAAAACTTTCTTATCCCACTTAAAATTAATTTTTAACAATCATAAAAATATAAAATCTTTAAAAAAAGAAGTAAAAGAAGTAAAAGAGACGTTAGATGGCAGAAAAGTGATAGAGAGAGCTAAAGGGATAATTATGAATTCTAAAAGAGTTTCTGAAGATGAAGCATATAAGATTTTAAGAGAAATAAGTATGACTAAAAGAATAGGTATGTTGAATTTATCAAAAATAATTTTAATGACAGGTGAGTTTGATGATAACTACTTACTGTAAAATATCTGGGACATTGATACAAGAAGACATAGAAAAAATATCGAGTTTAAAAGAGACAGTATCAATGCTGAGTAACATTTTAGGGACGGATGTTTTCATAAACTGCGCTACGAAAGATAGAGAAAAGGCAATAGTTGTTTACCATGCAAAACCTCCTCAAAATAGTCTTTATACTAGAAATGTATCAGGTGAAACTGCTATATCTACAAAAGAACCGGCTGTTTTTAGAAGCTTTTTAACAGGATTACCTTCAAAAAATTACAAGGCAATAACTCAAGAAGAGGAAAATGTAACTCAAAATGTAATACCAATAAAAAATAACGATAATCAGACTATAGCAGTTATAATAGTCGAATATAAAGATCATGGTGAAAAAAAATTAAATTCAGATTTATTAAATAAAACAACTAATAATTTGATTAAGGAAATAAGCGTTTCAAGGACTAAAATTCCAGAATTTGTAAAAGATGGAGTTGTAGTTTTCAATAAAAATGGAGATGTAGTTTATTCAAATAAAGTTGCAAAATTAATTTATTCAAAATTAGGAATATATCACAATATATTTGGTAGAAACTATGAAAATATAACATTAACAAAAACTAAATTTTTTAAAATATTGGAAGATGTAGAAACTAAAAAAACAAAAGAAATAACAATATCGGGAATATCTTTAGCGGTTTCTTATTTCTTAACAGAATTTGAGGAAAAAGAGACTAATGTGATAATGATTGTACAAGATATTACAAAAGAAAAAAACGATGAAAAAGAATTAATGTTGAGATCAGTAGCAATAAAAGAAATTCATCATAGAGTAAAAAATAATTTACAGACAATAGCGAGTTTATTGAGAATACAAAGAAGAAGAGTAGAAAATGAAGAATTAAAAAGAATATTAGATGAGACAATAAATAGAATTCTAAGTATAGCTATAACACATGAAATACTGTCCGAAAATGGGTTCAATGATTTGAATATAAAAAAAATATTAAAATTGGTGTACAAAAATTTTTCAAATACATCTATTGACAAAATAAATAAAATAAGGTTTAATGTTATTGGGAATGATTTTTATACGAACTCAGAAACTTCTACAGCAATAGCTTTAGTTATGAATGAAATATTGCAAAATGCAATAGATCATGCTTTTGTAGGAAGGGAAAAAGGGGATATAATAATTAATGCTGAAAAAAAACAATTTTGTTTTAAAATTAGCGTATCTGACAATGGGGTCGGAATGAACGTTAATAAAAGAAAAGATAAGAATTTAGGAATGATGATAATTGAAAAAATTGTAAAAGACAAATTAAAAGGAACTTTTAATGTTAAAAGTGAAATTGGAAAAGGAACTACTATAGAATTTGAATTTAAAAATATATAATATTATGATACACAAAGAAGTGTATTTATAAGGCAATGGAGCCAAGGTAGCATAGGATAACTATGTTATTTTGGCTTTTTTTATTACCAAAGGAGAAGGAATGAAAGAGGAAATAATTAGTGTTGGAATAGATATAGGAACTTCTACAACCCAACTAGTGTTTACAAAGATTATTTTAGAAAACATGGCTTCGGGAGCGAGAGTTCCCCAAATAAAAATAGTTGGTAAAGATGTTTTTTATAGAAGTGATATTTATCTTACACCACTACTAAATCAGAGAGAGATTGATGCAGAAAGTATAAAAAAAATTATAAAATCTGAATATAAAAAAAGTGGTGTAGAGGTAGAAACTGTAGAAACTGGAGCTGTTATTATAACAGGGGAAACTGCTAGAAAAGAAAATGCTAGAGAAGTATTAAATGCATTGAGTGGATTAGCAGGAGATTTTGTAGTAGCAACAGCAGGACCAGATTTAGAAAGTGTTATTGCAGGAAAAGGTTCAGGAGCAATGGACTTTTCAGAAAAAAATAATACAACAATTTATCATTTTGATATTGGAGGTGGAACAACAAATATTTCTTTATTTGATAAAGGAGAAGTAATAGACACTACATGTTTAGATATAGGCGGCCATTTAATTACGTTTAAAGATAAAAATTTAGAAATTAGTTATATCTATGAAAAATATTTGAAATTGATCGAAAATTTAGACTTAAAAAGTTTGAAAGTAGGGTCTAAAGCAAACTTAGAAGAGTTGAAAATTTTATGTAAATATTTAGCTTACATGTTCTTAGAAACTCTTAATTTAAAAAAGAAAAGTGTTGAATATAAAGAGTTAATAACATATAAAGATTTAGCAGGTTCTTTTATTTCTGAATATGTAAGCTTCTCAGGAGGTGTAGCTGATTATATTTATAGAGAACCTGTAGAGAACAAATTTCTTTATGAGGATATAGGCATAATTCTTGGAGAAGAAATAAAAAAAATTTTTAGAGATAAAAATGTAAAGATAATAAAAGCGGGAGAAACAATAGGAGCAACGGTAATAGGGGCTGGATCTCATACCACAGAAATTTCAGGAAGTACTATAACTTATACAACTAATTCATTTCCATTTAAAAATATACCGGTAATTAAACTTACACCTGCAGATGAACTTTTAGAAAAAGATGAATTTAAAAAAAAACTTTCTAAAAAAATGGATTGGTTTAAAATTAGTGGAGATGACCAATTAGTAGCAATAGGATTAACAGGGAAAAAGAATATGAAATATTCAGAGATATCAAATCTATATAAAAAATTACATGCAGCTCTATTTAATCTAAAAAAAATAATAATAGTAATTGAACATGATATAGGCAAAGTCTTAGGGCAGGGATTGGTACTTCAATATCCAGAAGAGACCGAAATTATTTGTATAGATGGAATTAAACTTACAGATGGAGATTATATAGATTTAGGAAAACCATTAGGAAATGGAAGTGTGTTGCCAGTAATAGTAAAAACGTTAGTATTAAATTATTAAATAAAAGAGGTGGAATAAATGAGATTAAGTACAAAATTATTTGGCGTAGAGTATCACTTTAAGTCTCTTAATGAAGTCATGGCTAAAGCCAACGAGTTAAAATCAGGGGATGAATTAGCAGGTATTGCAGCTAAAACAACAAAAGAAAGAGTCGCAGCTAAAGTAGTTTTATCTGAAATTACTTTAAAAGATTTAAAAGAAAATCCGGCGGTTCCATATGAGGAAGATGAAATAACTAGAATAATAATAGATGATTTAAATTTAAAAGTTTATGATGAAATAAAAGAGTGGAGCGTTAAAGAACTAAGAGAATGGTTATTGAGTTCAGAGGTAAAAGGAAATGATATTAAGTGGATCAGAAGAGGTCTTACCTCAGAAATGATATCAGCAGTAACTAAGTTAATGTCTAATTTAGACTTAATACAAACAGCAAAAAAAATAGTTGTTACTAAGCACTGTAACACTACTATTGGAGGAGAAACAGTACTTGCAGCAAGATTACAACCAAATCATACAACAGATGATCCCGATGGAATTATGATCTCTCTTTTAGAAGGGTTAAGCTATGGAGTAGGAGATGCTGTAATAGGACTTAATCCTGTAGATGATACAGTGGACAGTGTAATTAGAGTGTTAGAAAGATTTGATGAAATAAAAAGAAAATGGAAAATACCAACACAAATTTGTGTACTTGCTCATGTCACAACACAAATGGAAGCAATAAAAAGAGGAGCACCAACAGATTTAATATTTCAAAGTATAGCGGGATCTGAAAAAGGGAATGAGGCTTTTGGAATAAACGCAAAAATGATAGAAGAAGCTAGACAATTAGCATTGAAAGAAGGGACTGGAGCCGGGCCAAATGTAATGTACTTTGAAAC
>DAOUPY010000439.1 GCA_030625925.1 Fusobacteriaceae bacterium
GGAATATTAAGCACTCTAGGTGGAAACTTTAACCTTAGTCCTTGGTTATTATTGGTACCGGTTATTGTAATCGGGGCAGTAGTAATGAAGGTTCCGGCAATTCCTGGATTATTTGGAGGATCTATCATAGGTGGAATAGCAGCAATGATCTTCCAAGGAGCATCATTAGGTTCGGTATTTTCGACTTTACACTATGGATACGAAGGTGAGTCGGGATTAGCAATGGTAGATGACCTATTAAATAGAGGGGGACTTGACTCTATGATGTGGACGGTTTCATTAATTATTTGTGCTATGATCTTAGGTGGGATAATGGAAAAAACACAAATGTTGGAAACTTTAGCAATGAAGATTTTATCTGTGGCACATACCACTGGAAACTTAATATTAGTAACTATATTAACACCGATTTTTGTAAATACAGTAGCTGGAGATCAATATCTTGCTATAGTTGTGCCTGGAAGAATGTTTAAAGGTGCCTATGAAGAAAAAGGATTACACCCTAAAAACCTTTCTAGATCATTGGAGGATGCAGGAACCCTTACATCACCATTGATCCCTTGGAATACATGCGGGGCATATATGATCGCTACCCTAGGGCTGGCACCATGGACTTATGTTCCGTATTGCTTCTTGAACTTAATCAATCCAGTTATAGCTATAATCTATGGGTATACAGGATTCTCTATTGAAAAGATAGACAAGCCAAAAGTAGAAGCAGAAGTATAAAAAGTAAAAATATAGATAAAAAGTAAAACCCCCTCCTAAATTAGGAGGGGGTTTTACTTTTAAAAAATATGATATAATATTTATATTATAGTTTTTAGGAGTGGTTAAATTAATCAGGTAATTTTAAGTTTATATTTTTTTATAGTAATTTTTATAGGATATAGATCTTATAAAAAAATAGGAGGATCAAAAGATTATTTTATAGCTGGAAAAAATGCAGGTGTAAGGGAGGTATCTGGAAGTCTTTTGGCCACAGTACTGGGAAGTTCAGCGATTATAGGAAGTGTTAATTTTTCCTATGCCAATGGGTGGGCTGGATCTTGGTTTATGCTTTGTGCAGCTTTTGGACTCTTATGTCTTTTGCCCTTGGTAGACAGGTTAAAAAAATATAAAAGTTATAATTTACCGGAACTCATGGGAGAGTTTTACGGGAGTGAAGTAAAAAATCTATCATCTGTTATTATTCCAATTGCATGGATAGGTATAGTTGCAGCTCAGATAATGGGATCTGCTAAGATAATATCTATCTTTGTGGATATGAATTACTCTACTGCAGTTATCCTAAGCGGCTTAGTATTCATTGCCTATACATTTTTGGGTGGACAGCTATCTATTATTAAAACAGATTTTATTCAATTTTTATTTATAATAGCTGGAGTTATTCTTTGTTTTACCTATATCTTAAAAGGTGGAGGAAATATGAAAGGTATGGGAATGATCAATGAAAAATTTGGTTCTTTAGATCTATTTATTATGATCCTTACCTATTCATCCACATTTTTAGTAGGACCGGATATTTACTCCAGGATATTTTGTGCGAGAGATGAAAAGACGGCTAAACAGGCGATAAAATTATCTGTTGTAATTTTAATCCCATTGGGATTTATTCTGGCAGGGATAGGAGTTTATGTGAGTTCAAACTACGGGGTAGATATAGTCAAGGGATCGGTGTTGATGTTTTTGGCAGACAAAGTGTTGCCACAGCCAATAGTAATCTTACTTTATTTTGGACTCTTATCGGCAGTGATCTCCTCGGCAGATACAACCTTACTTACAGCTTCTTCTACCTTTGCCCAGATCTTTATGAAAGATCTGAGGGAGGAGAAAGCCATTAGATTAACCAGAGTGTTTATCCTTATTTTTGGAGGGTTTTCTATACTGGTAGCACTAAAACTTACCTTTATATTACCCACACTGCTGCTAGCTCTGGCGGTCTATTCAGGGGCTTTTATAGTTCCTTGTCTAGCAGGAATTTTAGGATATAGGTGTGGAAAAAAATATGCGATATCAGGGATTTTATTTGGGGGAGGACTGGCTCTCTATGGAAAATTAATGGGAGGAACAGTGGGAAATTTGATAATTATCTCTTCATTTTTGGTGAATTTTATGATACTGGCAAAAGGGAAAATTAGAGGGGCTAGAATATAAAGGTAATATTGAATTCATTTTATAAATTAAATGAGAATAAAAAAGGC
>DAOUPY010000012.1 GCA_030625925.1 Fusobacteriaceae bacterium
ACCACCGTCATTGTATTTCTCTTTTAAATTTTCTAAACTTATATTTTCAGTCAGTTCTTTTATTTTTTCATCCATCTTTTCCCATACTTCTTTTTCCAAGACAAATTCCAATGTTTCTAAATTATAGCTGCTGCAACAGCCTGCTTCTTGGGTATTTTCCATTACATCTAGGATATCAGCAACACTTATTTCTTTTGGAGACCTGGCCAAAAGATATCCCCCTTGAGCCCCCTTAGTGCTTGTTATCAAGCCTGATTTTTTTAGGATCAAAAATATCTGCTCTAGATATCTCTTGGAAATACCTTCTTTTTCCGAAATTTCTTTAACACTATATTTTTTTTCTGGATTACATGCCATATACACTAAGGCTCTCAAGCTGTATTTAGTTTTTTTAGTTGTTGTCATATTTCCCCTCCTAAAATACACTTAACACATAGGAATTAAGTGTTTTCTTTATGAGGTAAGAATACCATAAGTTACTATTCTTGTCAACATCTATTTCTTACCAAAACAGTAAACTTTTGTTTTTTTCATCTGATATATTCTAAAATTTATCTTTTCCAAACAAAAAAAGAGCATAGATTTCTCTATGCCCTTTCATATTATAATTTTATGCTTTTGATTCATCCCTAGGTTTCTTCCGTAAATTCACATTTAAAGTCTATTTTATAGCTAGAATAAATTTAAATAATCGTGAAATCTCTAGAAAAAGTAAGGATCTATTTTTTTCTCATATGTGGAAATAATAATACGTCTCTGATAGATTCAGCTCCTGTTAATAACATTACTAATCTATCGATACCGATTCCTAATCCTCCTGTTGGTGGAAGACCATATTCCAATGCGTTGATATAATCTTCATCTACTACTGCATTGGCTTCGTCGTTACCTTTTGTAGCTTCTGCTACTTGATCCATAAATCTTGACTTTTGGTCAGCTGGGTCATTTAACTCAGAGAATGCGTTTCCATATTCCCTTGCATCGATAAATAACTCAAATCTATCTGTAAATCTACCATCATTTTTTGTTCTCTTAGCCAATGGAGAGATCTCTACTGGATGACCCATTACAAATGTAGGCTGTACTATTGTCTCTTCACATTTTTGCTCGAAGAATTCGTTGATGATATGTCCTACTGTATCCATATGAGGAGCTAAGTGTACTTCATTTGCTTTTGCTAATTCTTTAGCATCTTCTACACTCATCTCAGGCCAGAAATCTACACCTGTAACATCTTTGATTATGTCAACCATGTGTATTCTTGCAAATCCTTCTAATTTTATTTCTTTACCATTGTATACAACATCAGTTGTTCCAAGTACTTCTTTCGCAGTGTTTGTAATAATCTCTTCTGTAAGATCCATTATGTCTTCAAAGTCAGCATATGCCTGGTATAATTCCATCATTGTAAATTCAGGATTATGTCTAGTAGATATTCCCTCATTTCTAAAACTTCTATTGATTTCAAATACCTTGTCAAATCCACCAACAATTAACCTTTTTAGGTATAATTCTGGAGCTATTCTTAAGTATAATTCCATATCTAAAGCGTTATGGTATGTTACGAATGGTTTTGCCGAAGCTCCACCAACGATTGGATGCATGATAGGAGTTTCTACTTCTAAGAAATCTTTTTTAGTCAAAAATGTTCTTATGAAACTAACTATTTTTGTTCTAGTTATAAATGTTTGCTTTACCTCTCTGTTCATGATAAGGTCTACATATCTTTGTCTATATCTAGTTTCTACATCTGTTAATCCATGGAATTTATCTGGTAATGGTTTGATATTTTTAGATAAAAATTCAAATTCAAGGGCTCTTAGTGTGAATTCTCCCTTACCTGTTTTAAATACTCCACCTTTGATTCCAATAAAATCTCCAGTTCCAATTTTACTGATTACTTCAAATGCTTCATCTCCAACTACATCTTTTCTGATGTAAAACTGAACTCTTCCAGTCTGGTCTTCAATATGACCGAATACTGCCTTTTTTCCTGCCGGTCTAAATGCCATGATTCTTCCTGCAGTTTGGAATACTTCATTATAATTTTCAGGGTCTTTATCAAACTCAACCTCTGAATTTATAATATCCTCTACCATATTTAACTTGCTGTACTTTCTACCAAATGGTTCGATTCCCATTGCTTTGATCTCTTCTACCTTGTTCCACTTGTCTTGGACAATGTGGTCATTGTTTTCAATTGTTGGATTCATTCTCGACCTCTTTCTCTAATTTATTTTTATTTATTTTTTCTATTTTTAATATGTATATCCTTCC
Source organism: Fusobacteriaceae bacterium (assembly GCA_030625925.1). Classification (GTDB taxonomy): domain Bacteria; phylum Fusobacteriota; class Fusobacteriia; order Fusobacteriales; family Fusobacteriaceae; genus Psychrilyobacter. Next base: position 2,278 of record DAOUPY010000012.1, read on the forward strand.
CCTATTACTAAGGGTAGTATTTGGAAATTTTTTAATTAATGTTTTAAAATACTTGGAACTTTCATCATAGCTTTCTAAATTATAGTAGATCATCCCACCTAAATAATAATAACCTCCAAAATATTCCTCATCTAAAACTTTAATATCTGTCAATTCCAAGGTATTTTCTGCCAGCTGAAGTTCATTTAAATTATAATATAAATCAGCTAATTTATAATAGATATTGCTTTTTAACTCAGGTGATATATCTTTTTTTAGAGATCTTTTATAGTATAGTTCGGCCTCTTGCAGCCTTCCCTCTTTAGTATATTTTTCTGCAGTTCCAATATATTCTTCAAGCTTTTTTCTCTCTAAATATTTGATTTCTACTTTTTTTATTTTCTCTATTTGCTCAGGATTTGCCTCTAACTTCAAGGCTTCATAGCTGATTTGATCCTCTGTTTCCAGATATACCAGGGCTAATTTTTCAAAATTTTCACCTGTTTTATAATAGATAACTGCCTTACTATAATCTTTTGACTGATAGTAATAATCCCCTAAATATTCTGTGATTTTAGGAGCAGATTCAATTAAAATTTGAGCTTCTGCTAATTTAACAGCTTTTAAACTATAATTTTTATACTCTATGGAAGCATCCAAATATTTCGATTGATATCGTTCATCATGAGCTGCTAATTTTTCTAAAAATTCAAGGTATTCACCTCTTTCATCTAATTCTTTTAGAGCATTTAGATATATTCTTACTATCTCTTCCTTTTTTCCTTCATCTAATTTATAGTTCCTCACCAATAGCTTTGAGACATTCCTCACTGCATCGTAGTTGTTATTTTTTTCATTCAATTCTAAGGCATAAAAAAGCCCCTTTATTATCTCCTCTGAATCCGGAAAAAAAGTATTTAAAAGCAATAAATTCTCGTTTAAGAACTTATAATCCCCATTATTGTAAGATTCTTCTATATTTTTTTCTATATCTTCAGGAAATGGCTGATACTTTGTAATTTTTTTGAAAGTTATCTCTTTAACCATTTGATTTTTTTCTGTAAAAGATATCTTATATTCTCCTACACTAGAAAAATTAATTTTTAGGTTCTCTCCCTCTCTTTTTAAATCTACAAGAGAATTTTTGTATGTTTTCTCTATTACTTTTAGTTTTTTTATCTGAGAAATGTTTTTAAGTTCAATTTTTTCATCCAAACCCAGACTTATTACCCTCCCATTTGGAATGATCTCAAAGTCATATTCAACTTTTTCAGTTCTTCCAGGATCAATTTCTCCCAAAATAAAATTAATATTATTTTTATTGATACCATGGGAATATATTTTTTCATAGCCCCCATAGAATAAAGATAATTCTTTATTTATTTTTTTATTGGCTTCATCTATCTCCTTAGAATTATTTATAGCACCATAAGACCCTATACTAACCCCCAATAAGATGGTTGCAAATAATATTATTTTTTTCATCTCATCCTCCAAAGGTTAATTTTAAATAAAAATAGAGCAATCTCTTGCTCTATTGTATCAAATTTTTTATATTTTTACCATAGATTATAGTTCATCTATCTTTAGAGTCAATTCATTCACCACTGAATTTTCTTCAATTATAGAATATACAGCACTAATTTTTTTATCTTCTATGACAAGAGATTTAGTGAAAATTTCAAAATTTCTATTCATATATGATGCCTTGTAGGAAAAAGCCGTCTTTTGATTTGCCTTCAAAAGCTTATTGCTCTTTATCTCTCCCTCTCTTACTATCTGTACCTTTTCTTTCAAAATAAATATTCTTACCTTTGCATATTCATCTGAGTATGTGTATTTAACACCCATTTTATTATCTTCTCTTGCAGCATCGAAGGTAGCATCATAATTTTCTCCGAAACTATCTGTTGTTCTTATCCTTAGTTTCATTTACGATCCTCCCATCAAGCCGGATATAAATGAATCTACGTCTTCTTCACTTTCAGAAAAATCATCATCTTCAAAGTATGCCTCTGTATCACCAGAACCGGTAGTTATTTTATCTTCTCTTTCATAGTATGGATCGTCATCCCAGTCTCCAATATTTGTCCCACCGGCATAATATTCCTCTTCCCAATTATCCAAAATATCTGATGCTTCATCCTCTTCATTCACCAGTTCCACTATCTCTTCATCTTCTCTATATATAAAAACATACCTCTTTCCATCTAGGTTTTCTCCTATTAAATATTCGTCTCCAAACATCATTATATCTCCTATAACGGATATGTCGTTTTCCTCATCTTCTATTAGATAATCAAAATTTTCTCCAACAGCATACATTTTTCCCACCTCACTTATGATATTTACTATTCCCTAATATACTAAACCAACGATAAACCTGCTCAAATAATATAAGTCTCATCAATTGATGAGGGAATGTTAAGTCTGAAAAACTCATCCTTAAATCTACAGCACTCCTGACTTCCTTAGTCACCCCATAAGAGCCGCCAATGATAAAGTTGATTGTGCTATTTCCATTGACCGTTATCTGCTCTATTTTTTTAGACATCTCTTCCGATGAAAACTTTTTCCCACCTATATCCATTAAGATAGAATACCCTTTATTTTTAGAGATAGTCTCTATTATTTGTTTGGCTTCCCTCTCCATGGATTGATTTCTATTTTTATCGTTTCCGTCTTCTTTTAATTCAATAATTTTTAATTTCGTATAGGCAGATAACCTTTTAGTAAATTCATCTATTCCCATATTAATATATTTTTCTTTTACCTTTCCTACGCAAACAATGTTTACATTTACCATCTTTATCTCCTTACTCTAGATCTTTCTCTCTTAATTAATTCTACACAAAAAATGTGGATTTTCCTACCTTAATTTTTGTTAATATTTCTTCAACTATTTTTTAGACGTTAGAAAGGCCTTTTTTTTCCAAAAATATTATTTTCGATTAAATTTTTTATTCATCTCATCAAAAGTCATCTTCAATATTATTGGTCTGCCATGGGGACAAGTATATTTGCCGATCTTGTGCAGATCTGATATCAAGGTTTCCATCTCCTCCAGGGTCAGCTTTTCACCTGCCTTTATGGCATTCCTGCAAGACATGGAGATAATAACTTTTTCCCTTGGGTCACCTCCACCTAAGTTTTCCAACAGGTGTTTGAATGTATCTTCTACACTGACCCTAAAGTTAAATATAGGAACTCCTCTGATTAAGATTTCATTGTCACCAAATTCCTCTACCTCAAATCCAAATTCACTGAATAAATCCAAATTACCCCTTACAATCTCAGTTTCATAACCATTCAATTCTAATTTTATGGGGACCAATAAGTTTTGAATAGATATTTTTTTATTGTAATGTTTATCCTTTAATTTTTCATATAGGATCCTCTCGTGGACAATATGCTGATCATATATCTCTAACTCTTTCCCTGTCTCAACCAGAATATACATATTATGAAGTTGGGCTAAAACCCTGTAATCATCTTTGATTTCATTAATCCCTTCTGGATTTTTTCGATCTTTATTATCCTGCTTTTCTGCCTCGAGGATTTTTTTGATTTCGATAGATTCTTTCCCCTTCTCTGAAGTGGTTTTATCTTCTCTACTTTCATTTTTTTCAGCCTCATCTTCTCTTTTACTTTCCTTTATTTCCAAAGGAAAAACATCTGGAGGGAGACTTGCCTCATATTCGTGGCTATACTTGTTGGCCTTAGCAATCCTCTCTCTTACCTTGTTTTCTAATTTTTTTTCTTTTATCAAGGTAGATTGCTCTGTTTTTATCACTTTATTTACCGTAGGAGTTATTAAGTTTTCCAACTCTTCAAAATCTAAAAGGTTATTTTTTTCTGGAATTACATCTCCGTCTTCCTCAATTTTTAAAGAGATCGAATTTTTCCTGTCATCCCTGTAGATAGCATCGGTCAAACAATCCAATATCTCTTTATACACACCATCTTCATCCACAAATTTAACAATTTTTTTAGAAGGATGAACATTGACATCTACTAAGTCAGGCGAGATATTAAAAAATATTATTGCAAAAGGATATCTGCCTTTGACTAATTTAGTATAATAGGCATCTAAAACAGCTTTCTCAATAGTTTTTGACTTGACGTACCTGCCATTAACATAGGTATATATAGACTCTTTATTAGATTTTAGAAGGTCCATATTTCCCCAGTATCCCAAAGAAAATTTTGTTGAATTTTTTAGTGTGTTTCTGCCGAATAATTCTAAGATCGTATTTTCTATCCCGCGACCACTGGTTTTCACGACTTCCCTTCCATCTAAAAGTAAAGAAAATGAAACTTCGGTGTTGTATAGAGCTTCCTTTAAAACGATCTCCCTTATCCGTGCATATTCAGTGGATTTTTTCCTCAAAAATTTAAGTCTTGCTGGTGTATTAAAAAATAGGTCTTTAATAACTATTTCTGTTCCGTCCGTTCTAGATATTTCTTCGTATTTAGTGATCTTACCGGCATTTAAATTTATCTTATGTCCGATCTTAGAATCATTAGTTTTACTAGAAATAATCATCTTAGATATAGATCCTATAGAAGCCAATGCTTCGCCTCTAAATCCATAGCTAGTAAGATTAAAGATATCCCCTTTATCTTTAATCTTGCTAGTAGCATGTCTCTCCACACATAGAAATAGATCTTCTTTTCCCATTCCTATACCTGTATCAACCAGCCTTACATCTCGACCATTATTTTTTACCTCTACTCTGATAGATCCTGCTGCTGCATCTAATGAGTTTTCTAACAGTTCCTTTATCATACTAGCTGGATTCTCTACTACCTCTCCCGCTGCAATTATATTGGATACACTTTCATCTAATATTCTTATCCTACTCATAATAACATTACCCCTTTTAAAAAATAGCCTTAACATTATAACAAAATTATAAATTTCTGACTATTTCTTTTTTAGTTTAATTGTTTCATTTTTTTATTTAATTAATTATACCCTATTTTTGATCTCTAAAACTAAAAAAAACAGCTACTTTTTATTGACTGCTTTTTATTGACTACTTTTATGGTATACTCTAATTATTATCAACAGTTTTACTGTTGTTTCACGGTAATTACAGGCCCTAAAATACTAAACTGAAAGTTTTTAATTACGCAAAACTTCAGATATTAATTAAAAGGAGATTTTCATGAAAAAAATTATCTTATTATATATATTTATCTTTGCTACTCTATTTCCCTCAGATAATATAGGGGAGTACAAAGCCTTTATCCAGGCAAAAAATCTTTATCTTAGCGGAGACTTTGATCAGGCAAAAATAAAATTTGAAAATTTTATAGAGGTCTATAAAGATTCTAAACTAGTTAATTCTCATTACCCCAATTACTATATTGCTATGAATTACTATGAAATCGGAGAATTAAAAAATGCTCTCAAATATTTGGATTCATCTATCTATGACCCTAAATATTTAAAACTTTTAGAATTTAAAAAATCTAATTTTTTTGAATTTAGACGTGGATTTTATTTAGGAGAGATTTATTCCCGGCTGGGTTATTCTACCAATGCACACTACCAGTATCTGACTCTCATAAAGGATTATTATTCACCCGATTTAGAGCCCTTCGAGAAGAAAGCACTAAATATTTTAGCCTCTAAAAACCCTTATTATAACCATATATTGGATATAAAATACAAAAGTAATTATGAAAATATCGACAAACTAAAAAGCGACGATCTCAAGATGATAGGGCACTACCTATATTCAAAAGGACTCTTTTTAGAGTTCTATAAAGCCTATAAAGAATCAATTAATTCTTCCTTTGATAACAAGGAAATGGTTATCGGCACCTTGAATATTTTAGAAGAAGCAAACCAATATGACCTGATGATAGAGCTTATAAAAAATCAATTTAGTTCTGGGAATACAGATTCTGATTATTATTATTATTTGGGAAATGCCTTAAAAAAATCCGACAAACCATTGGAGGCTATTGAAAAATATAAATTAGTGGATAAATCTCCGTATTTGGAAAGATCCATCTATTCTATTGGAAGAATTTATTTTATCTTAGAAAACTATGAGGAAGCCATATTATGGAGTAAAAAATTAAATAACGATAAAGCTCATGAACTTTTGACTAGATCTTATTTCAAGTCATCTCAAATGGATCTATTTAAGGAATCTGCAATTAAGTATATACAGGCTTATCCAAACTCTAACCTGGCTGGTTATTATAGGAATATGCTCTATAATGAAAGTAAAAATCCAAATTATTTAAACTGGATAATCAAACACAACCTGAACTCCTACTATTATCAAGTGGCTTTCAACATCACTAAGACTACTAGAGTTTTGGAAAAATATCCTGTAAACTATAAAAGACGTATCTACAAAGATTCTTTAACCCTCCTAGATCAATTGGCTGAATTAGGCGACCCCCAATTATTAATCATTGAATCTGATACTCTCAATTTCCCTGAAGATAAGGTCTTTGAGACTTTTGTTAAAACATCTTATTTAGAAAAAATTAAATTATATGATTTGGCTATGAAATCCTCCCTCTCTGCTGAGGAAGAGTTTTCTAAGTATTCAAATCTTCATTCCTATCTGTATCCTAAATATTATAACAACCTTGTAAAAAAATACAGTAAAAAATATGATGTGGAGGAGGCACTTATCTTCAGTCTTATTAAGGAAGGGAGTAAGTTTGATTCCGATCTGATCTCTAAGGGTACCTATTTGGGGCTCATGCAGTTAGACCTTAAAACTGCAAGACTATATGACCCCGATATAACCACTAAAAAACTCTTAAATCCTGAAGTAAATATCGCTATTGGAGTTAAACATCTAGAATATCTTTTGTCTAATTTTGACAATAATATCAGCCTTAGCATCGCCAGTTTTTATGATGGAGAAAAGGTTATATCCAGTTGGAAATTAGATAAAAATGGGGATATTGATGTGGAGCAGATACCATATTCAGATTCACAGGAGTTTATTAAAAAAGTTATTACCAACTATTATAGATATAAAAGTCTCTATAAAGAATAACGAAAAATCTTCTCTGAAAGGGGAGGATTTTTTTATTTCCCCCCTTGACAAAGTAAAATTTACAGGTTAAACTCTAATATCAAATAACGATATCAATAAATGATATCAGGAGGGATTATGGAAGAAAAAATATTAAGAAAATTATTTTTAGGATTTATACAACTGCACATCCTCAGGCACGGCAGTAAAAAACCAATCTACGGGGTATGGCTTATGGATCATTTAAAGGATCATGGTTACAATATGAGTCCCGGAACCATCTACCCCCTCTTAAAAAATATGTGTAGGGACGGACTCCTGTCACTGGAAGAAAAAAAAGTAGACGGGAAGATCAGAAAATATTACACCACTACAGACTTGGGCAGGGTCATCTTAAAAAAAGGTGAAGAAAAAGTCCGTGAACTCAGTAAAAATATGTAGGGAGGTCACTTTATGATAAAATTAGAGAAAATAAATTTAATGTTAAAACAGCAGTCAATCTTTACAAATTTAAATTTACATATTAAAAAAAATAAAAAAGTCCTCCTGAGGATGCCTTCCGGAGCTGGGAAAAGCACCCTCCTAAAAGTAATCATGGGTTATATTCCCATGGATAGCGGGAGAATTCTTATAGATGGAAAAGTTTTAGGAAAAGATAATGTGGATACCCTTCGTCAAAAATTTGCCTATATAGGCCAGAATATTTTTTTCACTGAAGAAAGTGTGGAAAAATATATAGAACTTATATTTTCATTTGAAAAAAATAGAAAGATAAAACTTTCTAAATCTACCCTCTATGAACTCTTGGAACAGTTTGATTTAGATGAGAGTATATTAAAAAAATCTCCTGCACTTTTATCCGGAGGAGAAAAACAAAGGATTGCCCTTATATTAGTTTTACTTTTAGACAGGGAGATCCTCCTTCTGGATGAGGTCACTTCCGGGCTGGATCACGATTTAAAAATAAGAGTTATAGAGATTATAAAAGACCTAAATAAAACAGTTATAATTTCCTCCCACGACAACCAATGGCTGGATTATGATGAATTCGAAGTAGTGGGATGGTGATCTTATGAATATATCTTTTTTTAATATTGCTATACTGTTGATTCCCCTTTTTCTATTGATTTTGGGATTGAGATTTTTCAGAGTAAATCTCATAAAGAAATCTGCAGCCTCCATTGGACGGATGATTATTCAGTTGTTTTTAGTAGGAATCTATTTAGAATATATCTTCAAATTTAACAATCGGGCTGTAAATTTTATCTATATTCTCCTGATGATTACAGTGGCATCTATATCTGCCATAGATATGGTAAAATTAAGCTATAAAAAATTAATTTTTCCCCTCTTCGGTTCTATATTTTTGTCGTGGACTGCAGTCTATACCCTGTACCAATTTATAATTTTACCTGATACCAATTTTTTTGAGTCCAGATATATCATCCCCATCAGCGGGATGCTTTTAGGGAATGTCCTCAAGGGACAGGTTATATTTTTGAACAACTTTTTTACCCAGATAAAAGATGGGGAAGATTCATATTTTTACCTTCTTTCCATGGGAGCTACAAAGTTTGAGGCATTGCGAGAATTTTACAGGAGATCTATAATCGCCTCCCTTCAGCCTGATCTTGCAAATATGGCTACCATTGGATTGGTGGCTCTGCCGGGGATGATGACAGGACAAATTTTAGCTGGTGCTTCTCCCTTTATTGCTATTAAGTATCAGATCAGCATCATGCTGGCAATCTTTTGCATCAGAGGGCTCTCTCTTCTCCTCACAACCTTTGTTATAAATAAAGTTGCTTTTGACGGATTCAGCAGGTTGAGGAAAGATGTGTTTAGATAGACCTCACCCACCCTCTGGGCACCCTCTCCTAAATTAGGAGAAGGAACTTATATAAAAAAATGAGCCATAAAAATAGCTCATTTTTTATATACTGTAATTCCCGAATAAATCTTGTGATATTATCTTCATTTTACGTAAAAACTCTATACTACTTTCAATATTTTCTTCATTAAACCTATCTTTTTTTCTTTCATTCCAAGTAAACAACTTCCTTTTTAAGTTTTCAAGATCTATTTTTTCCCCTTCTTTTATTATAAAAATTAAAGTCGTAGCTAATTCTAAATGAAATTCTAACTCTTTTTCATCCTTAACTTTAAAATAATCAATAAAACTAGAAATTAATGAAACTATCTCTTTAATTTTTTTATTTTCTTCAAGAAGTTGGTTTCCTATATATTTTTTTTCTAATTCTTTCTCTATTTCACCTAATTTTTTCTTTTTGATATTTCTATATTGTTTTAATTGTCCATATAAAATATTTAAAGTTTTTGAAAATGGACCTTTTTTTTCTTTTTGAAACTTAAAATAATTTTTATTCCACGAGATATCTAATAAATAAAATATCTTTTGGAAGTTCAAATCACTAATATAGTTTTTTAATTCTTTTTTATTTAATTCTAATATGATTTTTGTTAAATATAAATGAGATTTTGTTAGATGAAATATATCTTCATTAGGTTCATAGATAATTATTTTACAATTTTTTAATGATTCTAATTCAGAAAATTTAATTATTTCCTCTTCTACTTCTGTCCAGTTAAGTCCACCATTACCTGCTCCTAATGGTGGGATAGCTATTGATTCTATACTGTTTTTTATAATTAATTCTTCTAATTTTTTCAACCCTACTTGTATATAAGAAATTTTAGAAGGACGTCTCCACTTTTCTTTCGTTGGTAAATCTATAATGTATTTATCGTCTTCTTCTACGGTATAAACTAAATCACTTCCTATAAAAAATTCATCATTATCACACCTTGCTTTATATTCATCAAAATTCTTAGGATATTTTTTCTTAAATTGATAAGCAAGCCCCTTTCCCATAACTCCTTCTGTGTTCACTGGATTTACTAAAGCTTGAGCGTTTTCATTAAATATATTTCCAATACGTCTTTCTAACATTATTTCACCTCCTATCTAAAAAATTTAGGTTTTATACAAATTTCTATAGTTTCTATATGATTTTCTCTTAAAATATTTTTTACTTTTTTTTCAATTTTTTTGTTAAAAACATAAATACTCGTTATTCCCTCTATATTAACCTTATCTTTAATTAATATTTCAGATGCAAAAAATTGCTTACATCTATTATCACTATAATCTATCATAGGACCAAAAAATCCTTCTTTTTTAGGCAATTTTCCCTCTTCTTCCATAAATTTATTTCTATATTCTAAAAAATTATTATATTCCCTAAAATAACTAGATGTAGGATGATATAAACAATATATTATTTCTTTTAAATTTTTTGTTGGGATTTGAGTTATAAGAAATATCATATTCGCTTTTCCATAACTTTCTAATACTGTATGGTTATACGATACTCCATATTTAATTTGAAGATGATTTATATGAAATGGAACATAATTATTTAATTCCTCTCTTTTTTCTATTATGCTGGGATCGGCAGTATCTTTGTATTCTTTAGAATTTAGTTTATTTCTACTTAGAATTCCTTTTTTTATAATTTTTTCTAAATTATCTATATGAGTTAAGTGGTGCATAATTACCTCCTAATTTATCAAAAGATTTATTCTTATTATACCATAATACTCATATATTATGGTAATATGTAGTTAATAAAAGTTGAAAATGAGGTGATATTCATGAAAATAAAATTTTCTCATAATATTAACGCTCAAGAATATTCCAAATCAAAAAACAAAATCATAAAATTAAAATTCAAGATATTAGGAGGCATATATGGAAACAAGATGGATACATAAAGATATACACAATACAAAACAATTTGAGTCTTTAGGACTCAGCAAAGATTTTCTTAATATCATGATAAACCGTGGGATAGATACCCATGAAAAGATAGAAAAATTCATAAATCCAAAGATCAAAAATATAGTTTCTCCCTTTGAATTTTCCGATGTAAAAAAATCAGTAGATAAAATCATAGAAATGGGAGAGGCCAAAAAAACGATATTTATCTACGGCGACTATGATGTAGACGGAATAACCTCTACTTCCCTCTGTTATCTGGCTCTAAAAGAGCTGGGTTATAAGGTAGATTACTATATCCCTCTGAGAGATGAGGGATACGGGTTAAACAAGGGATCT
>DAOUPY010000136.1 GCA_030625925.1 Fusobacteriaceae bacterium
TTATTTTAGGAGGAAGAAATGAAGAGGAGTTTTTACAAAACGTTACTTATATTGGCACTGCCAATAACAATTCAAAGTTTAATATTGGCATCTGTAAATATGGCAGATGTATTTATGATTGGAAAATTAGGAGGGATGGAAGTCGCATCCCTGGGGTTAGCTAATCAGATAGTATTTTTGATGACAACTTTTATTATGGGAGTCAATAGTGGTGCTGCAGTATTTATAGCTCAATACCATGGGAAGAAAGACTATTCCAAGGTAAAATATATTGTATCTATATCCACTATATTAAGTATATTCATGGCTTTGTTTTTCTGGTATATATCTTATATTACGCCAGAGTACATCATAGGAATTTATACGAAAGATCCACAGGTTATAATTACAGCTTCTAAATATCTTAAAGTAGTAGCCTGGTCATATGTGGCTTCAGCAGTATCATTTTCTTTTTCAATACTACTTCGAGGATTGGGAGAAAGTCAGCTGCCTATGCTGACAAGTTTTTTATCATTAACAGTAAATATTGTACTAAATTATCTACTGATATTTGGTAATTATGGATTCCCAGAACTAGGAGTAGAAGGTGCCGCATTAGCCACTGCTATAGCTCGTGGGATAGAATGTATAGTTGTAGTAGGTATTATCTATAAGAGAAAATATCCGATAGCTATAAAATTAAAGGAATTCTTCTCCTTTGATCTAACAGTACTTAAATTATTTATTGCAACAGCTGGAGCAGTCATTATAAATGACATCTTATGGGCATTGGGACAGACTGTGTACAGTGCTATTTATGGAAGGATAGGGACAGAGTCATTAGCCGCAATAAACATAGAAAATAGTTTTGAGCGATTAGCAGTAGTTGGGATAATTGGATTTGCCAATGCAGCTACAGTAATGATAGCCCATAAAATAGGACAGGGTAAATTAGATGAAGCTTATTCTGATGGAAAGAAATTTTATAAAGTTTCATTTGGTCTAGCGCTAATGTTGGCGATACCACTGGGATTACTTTCTTCTAAGTTAGTTGGAATGTACAATGTCGATGAAAATGTATTGAGACTCAGTAAATATACCTTGATAGCTTTCTGTATATCATTCCCGTTTAAAGCACTTAGTATGACGAAGATGGTAGGAGTCTTAAGAGGTGGAGGAGATACGAAATTCGCCATGGGTATAAATCTTATAGCTCTATGGATGGTAGGAATACCACTAGCGATATTTGCGGCCTTTTATTTGGGATTACCCATATATATAGTATACTTGGCTACCCTGAGTGAGGAGTTTGTTCGTATAGCTATTGGAATGAAAAGGTTTGTAAGTAAAAAATGGATAAATAAATTGGCATAAGACATAAAAACAGGCAGCCATTGGCTGCCTGTTTTTATCTCTTATATTTTCTTATATGTTTTTAGGAAGAACCTTGTTTAAAACTACTCCTACAATAGCTGCTACAGCTAAACCAGATAGAGAGATAGTTCCCCAAAGAACTACATTGCCGATAGCAATTCCCAAAACAAAGATAAGGGAAGCGATGATTAAATTTCTTGAATGTGCAAAGTCTAGATCGGCTTCAATCAGCGTTCTAACTCCTACACTTGAGATCATCCCAAATAAGATGATAGATATTCCACCCATAACAGGGGTAGGGATGGTCTGTAAAACAGCCCCGAATTTACCTATAAATGATAATAGAATGGCATATACAGCGGCGATTCTAAGGACAGCAGGATCGTATACCTTAGTAACTGCCAATACACCTGTGTTCTCACCATAAGTTGTATTAGCTGGTCCGCCGATAAGTCCTGCAAAAAGTGTAGCGATTCCATCTCCTAACATAGTTCTGTGAATTCCTGGTTCATCAAAGAAGTTTTTTCCAACAACAGCCCCGTTAGTAGTAATGTCACCGATGTGTTCTATGAATACTACCATAGCTATAGGAGCTATTGCTATAACCGATGTCCATGAAAACTTAGGCATAGTCATAAGATCTTTTAGAGCACTATCTGTAAATCCGATCCATTTAGCATTGGCAATGGGGGTAAAATCTACCAGTCCGAATAAGACTGCTAAAGTATATCCAACCATTACAGAGATAAGGATAGGAACTAATCTAAAGAATGACTTTTCTAAAACAGAGATTACCACCATGGTAGTAACGACAACGACAGCAATGATCAAGCCTTTTGGATCGAACGTACCATTATTGTAACCAATCATATTTAAGGCAACCGGACTCATTCTAAGACCGATAACCATGATGATGGGACCTACAACTATTGGAGGGAAAAATGATTTTACTTTATCCACACCAAAGACCATGATGATGATTGACATTAAAATGTAGATAAATCCTGCCGATATAACACCTGCCTTTACAGCTCCTATACCATCGTGCTTTAAAACTAAAGAGATGGCACCAATAAATGCGAAACTAGATCCTAAAAATACAGGGACAATTTTCTTGGTACAAAGATGAAATAGCAGGGTACCTCCTCCTGCAGCTAATAGTGCGATTGACGGGTTAAGCCCGGTTAAGAATGGCACCAATACAGTAGCTCCGAACATAGCTAACACATGTTGTAACCCTAATAAGTACTTCGTTTTTCCAATGATTTTATGCATTTTTCTCTCATTCCTCCTAATTTTTTTTCAAAAAAAAAGATAGTAAAATCTATCTTTTAAATAATTTATTTATAAATTTTTCTCCATTGACAATAAATCTGTCATGGAAACAACTTCCAACAATAGTTTCCTCAAAGATAACAACAATTTCGAAGGAAAGTTTTTTTCCATCGATCTCAGTTAGTGTAGAAATACAACTTAATTTATCTCCTACTAAGTTAGCTTTGAAATGTTTAGCATTTACAGATATACCTACTGTGGTATTTTCTTTATCTAAATATTTCTCAACACTAAGAAATGCAGTTTTTTCCATAAAAGCAATCAAATTTGGAGTAGAAAAAACATCTAATCCACCAGATTCCATTTTAATAGCAGTTTCTGATGAGCTTATAATTTTTTCTAATGTATAAGATAGATCTTTTTTTAACATTGTATTCCCTCCTCGACTTTAAACTTTCGAAATTATACTCTATTTATTTATGGTTGTCAATGATTAAAAAAAAGAAACTCTTCATTGAAGAGTTTCTTTAGAATTTATTTTAAGCTATAGAAAAGATATTCTCTTGGAATTCTTTAGATTTAGCAATGGTGAAATTAACAGTTCTTCCAATTAAGAATGAACAAACCACAGCATAAATAGCTGTATCAAAACCTAAGAAATAAGCACAGATTAAGATTACAATACAATCCGCTGCCATCATTACATTTCCTACAGGAAATTTAAAAAGTTTATGAAAAATCTGAGCTACAATAACGGTTCCACCAGTATTACTGCCAAAGCCTACAGCCAGTCCAATTCCGATACCGATACAGACAGCACCTGCAACAACAGCGATAAATTTAAATGCTAAACCGTCTGCAGCAGGATTATTAAACCTTAAAAAACTATGGGTAAACCATTCATAAAATGGAAATAATATAAGGGCATATGTAGTAGTAAGAGCATATTTTTTTCCTATAATAATAGCTCCTAAAATAAACACGGGGATATTAAGCAATAACATAGCCTGACCTATAGAAAAATTTGAAAAAAGTGTATTTATTAAAATCGCCAGGCCTGTGAACCCTCCAGCAGTGAACTTTGCAGGTCCTAAAAAATTAGTGATACCCATTGCTGCTATAAAAAATCCTAGATTAATAAATAAAAATTCTGTTAGATGTTTTTTTCTTTCTGACATTACTTTACTCTCCTTTTGTATAAATTATTTGGTCTTAACAACACATTATATACTATTAATTAAGTATTGTAAATGATGAAATTAAAATATTTTAACGTGCATAAAGTGCGCACTAAGTGTTGAAAAATATGGTATTTTTAAAAAAAATAAAATCTATTGAATAAGGTTAAAATTAAAGATATACTAGTAATGAAAGAATAATTAAAAATTATAAATTTTTTTAATGGAGAAGTCACAATTGGAGCTTCTAAAAGATAAATTTGATGAGGAGGATAAAATACATGAAAAAGAGAATTTTAATATTAACTGGAATTTTGGCATTGGGGATAGCAAGCCACCTTTATATTGGTCAAAATTATATAGAAAAAGAAGAAAAAATAACTTCACAAGAGATAGAATATAAAAATGTGAAAACAGAAGAAAAAAAAATCGAAATTAAGGAGGCAGTGATAAAGGTGGAAAATAAATATAAATGGAATTTAGATGATATATACAGCGACTGGTCCTTATGGGAGAAAGATTTCATCCAGATGGGAAAAATGATGGGTAAAATCAATGAATATAAGGGGAAGATATCCAAAGATTCTGAACAATTTACAGAGTTTTTAAAATTACAGGAGGAGGTAGATATTTTATCCTATAAGGTTTACCTATATCCAAATATGAAAAAAGATTTGGATGGAGCAGATCAAAAAGCTGGAGAAAATCTACAGCGTATTATGACACTGTTTAGCCAGTACAGTATTTCCACAGCTTGGGTGACTCCAGAAATCTTGACTGTCCCAAGGGAAACTATGGTTAGTTGGATAGAGGGAAATCAAGAGTTGAAACCGTATGAATTTAATTTGATGGAAATATATAGGCTGCAAGGACATATATTAGATGCAAAATCAGAAAAATTGATCTCTTACTACAATCAATACCAGGGAGCTCCTAAGAGTATATATTCGGAGTTATCCACGACGGATATTAAATTTGGTGAAGTGGAATTTAAAGATGGAACTAAATTACCCATGACCTATGGCAACTATAGTAAGATTATGGCAACTAATATGGATCAGGGGGAGAGAAAAAAAGCTTTCGATACCCATTATAAAACTTTTGAGGACTATAAAAACACCTATGGTGCAATTTATAGAAGTTCATTACAAAGGGATTTTGCAGTGGCTCAAACAAGGAATTATAGTTCTACTTTGGAAGCTGCTTTAGAGAATAATAATATCCCAACTTCAGTATATGAAAATTTAATAGAGGTTGCTAAAATAAACAGTGAACCACTGAAGAGATATGCCAGACTCCGAAAGGAACTATTAGGATTAGAAAGCTATCATAATTATGATGGTTCGATTCCATTGATTGATTTTCAAAAAGAATATGAATATGATGATGCCAAACAATATGTATACGACTCTATAGCTCCCCTAGGGAAAGACTACCGTGATAAGATGCAGGCAGCAATAAGCGATGGCTGGATCGATGTATATGAAAGTAAAGGGAAGAGGAGCGGAGCATACTCTGTAGGAGTGTATGGAGTTCACCCATATATGCTCATG
>DAOUPY010000360.1 GCA_030625925.1 Fusobacteriaceae bacterium
TTAGGAGAGCTAAGGTCTCCTACTTTGGAGGAAATTGAGGGGAAGATCAGGAAAATCTATGGTGAGGTAAAGGGTCGCGAATTGCGATATGGATATTCCCTTATCGGACCTCAGAGAGATGACTTTATATTTCTGCTGGACAATAAGGAAGCTAAATCTTATTCATCCCAGGGAGAGAAAAAATCCATAGTATTTGCTCTTAAAATATCTGAAATAGATATGATAATAAAGGAAAAAAAAGAAACACCCATTTTTATAATAGATGATATATCATCTTATTTCGATTCCATAAGGAAGGAAAATATATTGAAATATTTTCAAAAAAGAGAGATTCAATTGTTTATCAGCTCTACCTCGGACCTAGAGATAGAGGCTAAAAGATTTCATATAGATAGAGGTGGGATAGATGGGTAAAAATCTAGTTGATGTAAGTGATCTGATGGGAACAGCTATAACTAAGAGCCGGCTCCTAAAGGAAGGTATTTTAAAATCAGAATGGGATAAGATTGTGGGGGAACTCTCAAAAAAAAGTTTTGTTATTTTTTTGAAACAGGGAAAACTTTTTGTAGGAGTAGAAAATTCTATCTGGATCCAGCAGATGAACTTTCAAAAACAGTCTATCATAAAAAAAACCAATGAATTTTTAGGGGGAGATTATGTAAGTGAGATAATCTTTAAAATTGGAAAAAAAGATACCAAGGATTATTTTTTGGATGAAAAAGAAAGGGTTGATCCTATAGACCTAGACAGCATGACCTTAACCGATGAAGAATATTTTCAGATGGAAGAGGAGCTTGTGGGAATTGAAAATGATCTTATAAAAAAACAGACAAGAGTTGTTTTGGAAAAATCATATAGACGAAAAAAATATTTGAAGCTTCATGGATATAAGCAGTGTAAGTGTGGGATTTATTATAGTTCTACAGAGCCTATGTGTGCTATATGTATGAATAAAGAGGTCTTGAAATTAGAAGAAACTCTAATGAGGGCATTTAAAGATGGAAAGATGTTGAAATATTCCCAGGCTGTAAAGGTGATAGAGTCCTTGACAGAAAAGGAATACAATAGGATAAAATTAAAAAAACTATCTAAGATAAAAAAGAATATAGATATCTACCTGAGAGACAGGAAGGATAATATGGCTTTTGAACTGTCTAAACTCTATTTTAGAATAGATTTAGGCGAATTAGAAGATGAATATATAGAGAGAAGAGCAGAGGAATTTATACAAGTGTTAAAGAAATAAGAATTAGGAGGGTAAGATTAGATGAGTAATAATTATAAAGCGGAAGATATAACGGTTTTAGAAGGATTGGAAGCCGTTAGAAAAAGGCCGGGAATGTATATTGGTTCTACATCTGAAAGGGGATTACACCATCTTGTATGGGAAGTAGTGGATAACTCGGTAGATGAAGCCTTGGCAGGTCACTGTGACAAGATAATCATAAATGTACTGGAAGACAATATAATCGAGGTAATTGATAATGGAAGGGGTATTCCTACAGGAATACATCCTAAACATGGTAAATCAGCATTGGAGATAGTATTGACAGTTCTGCATGCTGGTGGTAAGTTTGAAAACGATAACTACAAGGTATCGGGGGGACTTCATGGAGTAGGAATTTCAGTGGTAAATGCTCTCTCTGAATGGTTGGAAGTTTATGTGAAGAGGGAAGGACAAATTTTCCATCAAAGGCTGGAAAGAGGAAAACCTATGTTTGATGTGAAAACAGTAGGTAAAACTAAGGAAACTGGTACTAGGATAGTTTTCAAAGCCGATGATGAGATATTTGAAACTTTAGTCTATAGTTTTGAAACTTTAAAGAACAGGTTAAAAGAACTAGCTTATTTAAATAAAGGTCTAGAGATAGTACTTACTGACTCTAGAAAAGAGGAAACAATAGAGGAAATATTAAAATTTGATGGTGGTATAATTGATTTCTTAGGTGAGTTAGAAGAGGGAAATGAAAAATTAATCAAAGAACCTATCTATATGAAGGGAGAGGCCGAAGGGGTAATTGTAGAGATTGCCATGACCTATACAACAAAACAAAGGGAGAGCATATTTTCATTTTGTAATAATATAAATAACCATGAGGGGGGAACCCATGTAAGTGGATTTAGAACCGCTCTTACACGTGTAATAAATGATGTAGCTAAAACTATGGGTCTTATAAAAGAAAGAGATGGAAATTTTCAAGGTAGTGATATCAGAGAAGGAATGACAGTTATTTTATCTTTAAAGGTGCCAGATCCACAATTTGAGGGACAGACTAAGACAAAATTAGGAAGTTCAGAAGTTACCAGTATAGTTTCTGGGATTGTAGGTAAATATTTAAAGATGCATTTAGAGGATACTCCTGCAGATGCTAGAAATGTAATCGAGAAGATCTTGATGTCTAAAAGAGCAAGAGAAGCATCTAAAAAAGCAAGAGAATTAGTAATGAGAAAATCAGCCTTAGAAGTGGGATCATTACCAGGAAAACTTGCAGACTGTTCATCTAAAAACCCTGAAGAATCTGAAGTCTATATCGTAGAGGGAGATTCAGCAGGGGGATCAGCAAAGCAGGGAAGAGACAGACACACTCAGGCTATCTTGCCACTAAGAGGAAAAATATTGAATGTAGAAAAAGCTGGATTACATAGAGCTTTAGAAAATACAGAGGTAAGAGCTATGATCACAGCATTTGGTGCTGGATTTAATGATGAGATGAATCTTGAGAAATTAAGATACCATAAGATCATAATCATGACCGATGCCGATGTAGAT
>DAOUPY010000512.1 GCA_030625925.1 Fusobacteriaceae bacterium
ATTGTGGAAGGGGTGGAACTGGAGCAGTTCTCGGGTCTAAAGGGATAAAGGCAATAGTTATTGATCCCGGGAAGGAAAATAAAGTTGAATACCATAATATAGATTCATTTAGAACTGCAGCTAGAAACTTCTCCAAATCAATACTAGCTCACCCGGTATCAGGACAAGGTCTGCCAACATATGGAACGGCAGTTCTTGTAAATGTTTTAAATGAAGCTGGAGGACTGCCTACAGATAACTTTAGAGATGGCAGATTTGAATTTGCCGAAAGTATCAGTGGGGAAACTATGTTTGAAACCATTCAAAAAAGAAAGGGGCAGACAACTCATGCATGTCATCCTGGATGTATCATGAGATGTTCCCAAGTCTATAACGATGAAAAAGGGGATTATCTAACAGGTGGATTTGAATATGAGACTATATGGGCATTTGGAGCTCACTGTCATATAAAAGATCTGGATTCAATAGCAAAGATGGATAAAATGTGTGACGACTTTGGAGTAGACACTATAGATACCGGCGTTGCAGTAGGAATTGCAATGGAAGGCGGGTATTTAGAACTTGGTGATGTTAAAGGTGCACTAAAATTATTGGAAGAGGTCGGTAAGGGATCTCCTATTGGAAGAATCATAGGTAATGGTGCTGCATTTACAGGTCAGGCATTTGGAACTGAGAGGGTGCCGGTAGTAAAAAGACAAGCACTGCCAGCTTATGATCCTAGATCGGTAAAGGGGCAGGGAGTAACCTATGCAACTACTCCAATGGGAGCAGATCATACAGCAGGATACGCAGTTACATCAAATATATTAGGTGTAGGAGGAGTTGTAGACCCGCTAAAGAAAGATGGACAGGTGGAGTTATCCAGAAATCTGCAAATAGCAACAGCAGTTTTAGATAGTTTAGGATTCTGTATCTTTGTAGCTTTTCCTATCTTAGATGATGAAACAGCTTTCCCTGAAGTAGCTAATATGATAAATTCAAAATATAATACTGAGTTTGATATTAATGAGATCCTTGCAGGCGGGCAGGAAGTATTAAAGCTGGAAAAAGCATTTAATCAAAGAGCAGGAATAACAAAGGCTCAAGACAGGCTGCCTGAATTTTTTAAAGAGGAAGCAGTTGGGCCTCACAATGTAACGTTTGATTTTACAGATGAAGAATTAGATAAAACATTAGAATTTTAGGAGTATTAGATGGGAAATATTCAAGTAGAAATAAGACTTTTTGCTTATCTGAGGGAGCTGCTCCCTCCAGAGAGCAGAGGAGTAAAAAAGCTAGAGGTGAAGGATTGTCTGACAATAGATAATTTGATGGATGAGGTTGGAATCGTAGAGAAAGAGATTATGATAGTTATGATCAATGGGATAAGGAAACTAGATTATAATGAATCTCTGAAAGACGGAGATAGATTAGCCATCTTCCCTCCTGTAGGCGGGGGATAAGATGGATAGGTATTCTAGGAATAAAAAAATGATATCTCCTGATGAACAAAAGAAATTATCTAAATCTAAAGTAGTTATCTTAGGTGTCGGAGGCTTAGGAGGATATGTAGTTGAGATGCTCACAAGAATAGGGGTAGGAAACCTTATCCTTGTGGATTTTGATAAGTTTGAAACTACTAATTTAAATAGGCAGATAATATCTAGAGAAGATAATTTGGGATTATCAAAGGTAGAGGAAGCTAAAAAAAGAGTGGAAGCTATA
>DAOUPY010000480.1 GCA_030625925.1 Fusobacteriaceae bacterium
GCTTATTATTTAAAACAAAAAAATCCAGAGAAGAAGAAAATAAATGTAGTTATAGGGAGTGACACTAGGATTTCAGGATATATGTTAAGATCTGCTCTTATGGCTGGATTATCTTCTATGGGTATTCAGATAAATTATGTAGGAGTACTGCCTACTCCGGGAATAGCTTATCTTACTCGTAAGAAAAATGCAGATGCAGGGATAATGATCTCAGCTTCTCATAATCCTGCTAAAGATAACGGAATAAAAATATTCAGAAGTAATGGTTCGAAACTTCCTGATGAGATAGAATTAGAATTAGAAGAATTGATGGATAATTATGCTGAGATATCTAAAGAATGTGTAGCAGGAGATAAAGTTGGGAAAGTAATGATGGAAGAGGATGATTATTTTCTTTATCGAGACTATTTATTATCTACTGTAAAGGGAGATTTTTCTGGAATGAAGATAATCTTAGATTCAGCTAATGGAGCAGCATTTAAATTAGCTAGATCTGTATTTTCTAGATTAGGAGCAGAGATAGTATCTATAAATGACTTACCCAATGGAACCAATATAAACGTAAAGTGCGGGTCTACTCATCCTGAAATTTTATCCAAGGTGGTGGTAGGGTATGAGGCTGATTTAGGTTTGGCATATGATGGAGATGCTGATAGGCTCATTGCAGTAGATAAGAATGGAAAGATTATAGATGGAGATAAGATTATATCTATCCTGGCTCTTAGTATGAAAGAAAAAGGTAAACTAAATGAAAATAAAGTAGTAACTACTGTTATGAGTAATATGGGATTTGAAAAATATTTAGAAGATAAAGGGATTATTTTGGTGAGAGCCAATGTAGGAGATAGATATGTAATAGCTAAGATGAAGGAGCAGGGATTAAATCTAGGAGGAGAACAGTCAGGGCATATTATAATGGCTGACTACAATACTACTGGTGATGGAGTATTGGTATCTTTAAAATTAGTAGAAGCTATCAGAGACTGCGGTAAAACTATAGATGAATTAGTATCTGACATAGTAGATTGGCCCCAAGTTTTAATTAATGTTAGAGTGGAAAATTCTAAAAAAAATACTTGGGATAAAAATGAAGCTATAAAGGAAATAATCAATAAAAAAGAAAAAGAGATGGATGGATTAGGAAGGGTATTAGTCAGAACTTCTGGAACAGAACCACTAGTCAGGGTAATGGTGGAAGGAAAAGATCAAACCCAAGTAGATGCTGTAGCTGAGGAGATAGCTGAAGTTGTGAAGGTGGAACTGGGGTAAGAGGGGTTATTTAATGTACAATTGACAATGAAAATAATTTTTTTAGTCATAGATTACACAGATAGAAGCAAATTATAAATTAAGAAAAAAATAAAAAATGATGAATTCTTCCTCTGGACATTTAGAAATAATTTTTATTTAGAAGAGGTTCTACGAGTATTAAAATTAAGTGTAATAAAAACTAAATTTTAAATGTAGATTCTAATAATCGTCACCGCGGAGCGAGGAAGATGTCCAAGGGACAGAAGGAGTTAGAATAAGGTTCTAAAGAGTCCCTCTTTAATACGGGTTCATTTCTCGGCTTGATCTGAGAAACGAACCAAAGAGGATCAAGAAGGTTTCTAATTGTCTTAGTGAGTAAGTCACGATTGTCATTGTAGAAACAGTACTGCCGGAGCTTAACGACTATAAACTTCATTTTTAAAATCTAAAGAAAAGTCAGAATATCAAAGTCAGATTTTAATCAGCATCAAATCTAGAAGGTTCTAGCCAAGAGAAAAGAATTATCCGTGTCAATTAGAGATCTTCAGTGTATCTCGACAGAGATTCGCGTTCTATAGATTTTAATGTTTTCTTAGTGATCTCTATAGTCTTTCCTTAGTGAGCTTAGTGTAAGGATTAATCTGTGGAAATTAGATTTTAAATCCATGTAAATCTGTGACAGAAAATAAAAAACTCCTGTGTAG
>DAOUPY010000056.1 GCA_030625925.1 Fusobacteriaceae bacterium
GAAGTTTTTAAATTTGCTGTGAAATCAATGCCTGGAGCAGTAGAAAAAGTATTGGAAAATACAGGTATGAATATAGATGAATTAAAACTAATCGTACCCCATCAAGCTAATATGAGAATTATAAGTTCAGCAGCAAAGAAATTAAAATTCCCAACGGAGAAATTTGTGATTAATTTGGATAGATATGGAAATACTTCGGCAGCTTCTGTTGGTTTAGCATTGGGAGAAGCACTGGAAAAAGGAATGATTAAAAAAGGTGATAATATAGCATTGGTAGGCTTTGGAGCTGGATTAACGTATGCATCTTGTGTTATGAAATGGGCATATTAATTACACAAAATTTGACATAACAGGTGTTATATGATATAAATTACAGGTGTTATGATTAAGGGAGGAAAAATGTCGAAAATAGCGTTTATATATCCAGGACAAGGAACACAATATGTTGGAATGGGTAAAGAATTATATGAAACAAATGAAATGGCTAAAAAATATTTCGATGAAATTTTTGAAAGCTTAGAATTAGACCTAAAAGAAACTATGTTTAACGGACCTGAGGAGAAGTTAAAGCAAACAAAATATACACAGCCTGCTATAGTAACTATGTCATTAGTCTTGACTAAGTTATTAAAAGACAGCGGAATTGAGGCAGATTATGTGGCTGGACATTCACTGGGAGAATATTCAGCCCTAGGAGCAGCTAACGTATTATCAACTTGTGAGACAGTGAAATTAACTGCCCTTAGAGGGGAGATTATGAACGTAGTTTCAGGAGAGGTAGACGGAACTATGGCAGCTATCATCGGGTTGGAATCAGTTAAAATTGAAGAAATCTGTAAAAATATAGATGGAATAGTAGAAGCAGTAAACTACAATGAACCTAAGCAGACTGTAATAGCGGGATCAAAAGATGCCATTGCAGCAGCATGTGAAGAGTTGAAGGAAGCTGGAGCTAGAAGAGCTATGGTACTAGCTGTATCTGGACCATTTCATTCATCACTGATGAAACCAGCAGGAGATAAATTAAAAGCTGAATTTGATAAATTTAACTTTGTAGAAGGAAATATTGAAATATTATCTAATACAGAAGTAGAGTTTATAAAAGATGCCGGGAAAATAAAAGAAGAATTATACCACCAAACTTTTGGTCCTGTAAGATGGGTTGAAATAATTGAAAAATTAAGGGATAATGGAGTAACTAAATTCTATGAGATTGGACCTGGAAAAGTATTGAAAGGTTTAGTTAGAAAGATTGATAAAACCTTAGAAGTGGTAAATGTCGAATCAATATAAGGAGACTATTATGATTAATTTAAAGGGTAAGGTAGCGGTAGTTACCGGTTCTACAAGGGGGATCGGAAGATCTGTTGTAGAAAAATTGGCTGAAAATGGAGCTAATGTAGTAATAATTGGAAGTTCTGCTATTGAAAAAATAGAAGAGATAGCTAATGAAATATCTGCTAAATATGGTGTAGAGGCTTTGGCGGTGCAAACCAACGTTACTTCTAAAGAAGCTGTAAAGAATCTAGTGGATAAAACTATAGAAAAATTTGGCAGGGTAGACATCTTGGTAAATAATGCCGGTATCACAAGAGACGGGCTGTTTATGAGGATGAAAGATGAAGATTGGGACTCAGTGATGGATGTAAACCTAAAAGGAATATTTTATGTGACTCAAGGGTTTTACAGAACTATGACTAAGCAAAGATCTGGATCAATTATAAACATGACTTCTGTAGTAGGACTTACAGGAAATATGGGGCAGGTAAACTATGCGACCTCTAAAGCCGGGCTTATAGGGATGACTAAATCTTTAGCTCGTGAATCAGCTAAGAGAAATGTAAGGGTAAATGCTATTGCACCAGGGTATATAAAGTCTGATATGACCGATGCCATAAGTGATGCAGCTAGAGATGGAATGTTAAGTTCAATCCCCCTCGGTAAGATGGGAGAACCAGAAGATATAGCTAATGCAGTGTTATTTTTAGCGTCGGATTTGTCTACTTATATAACAGGTCAAACTTTAAGTGTTAATGGTGGTATGATAATGCCTTAAAACCTTTTTAAGGTTGAAAAAATGTACAAAATTTGTTATTATTATAAAGTGTAAATTAAATTCAAGGAGGAATAAATTATGTTAGATAAAATTAAAGAAGTAATAGTAGATCAATTAGGTGTAGACGCGGATCAAGTAACTTTAGAGGCGAACTTCATCGACGACTTAGGAGCAGATTCATTAGATACAGTTGAATTAATCATGGCATTCGAAGAAGAGTTTGATATTGAAATTCCTGATGCAGATGCTGAAAACATCAGAACTGTTCAAGACGTTCTTAACTTCGTAAACGCAGCTAAATAAAAGATAATAGATAGGGGAGTAATATCCCCTATTATTTTTTATTCTGTAAGAAGTTATAAAATTAAATATTAAATTAAAGTGATGAAAACTATAGATTTATAGTTGACCAGATGCAGAGTCGCATTGCTTTTTATTTAAAAAACTGCCTGTAGATTTTAGAAAATAGAAGATCACAATTGGTAAGAAGTTGCAATTTAGAGGTAGTTATTTAAAAAAACTTAAATATTATGAGGTGAAGAGATGAGAAGAGTTGTAATTACTGGGGTAGGGATGATAACTGCACTAGGAACAGGAGTAGAAAAATCTTGGGCAAGAATAAAAGCTGGAGAGTGTGGAATAAAAAATATAGAAAGTTTTGATACTGAAAATACATCTGTAAAGATAGCTGGAGAAGTAACTGACTTCGATCCTACAAATTTTGGGATTGAGAAAAAGGAAGTTAAAAAATTAGCTAGAAATACACAATTTGCCATAGCAGCAGCTAAAATGGCCTTAGAAGATGCAAAATTTGAGATAACTGAAGAAAATGCAGCTTCTGTAGGAACTATAGTTAGTTCTGGAATCGGTGGAATGGAAGTTTTTGAAAAACAACATAAAACTTTATTAAACAAAGGTGCTAGAAAAGTATCACCATTTACAATACCTGCAATGATAGCCAATATGGCATCAGGAAATGTAGGGATATACACCGGTGCTAAGGGACCAAATAAAACAATAGTAACAGCGTGTGCTGCAGGAACTCACTCAATTGGAGATGCTTTTGAGATGATCAGACATGGAAAAACTGATACTATGATAGCAGGTGGAACTGAAGCTTGTATCACAGAATTTGCAGTCACAGGTTTTGCTAATATGAAAGCATTATCCACTAGAAATGATGAACCAACTAAAGCATCTAGACCATTTAACGTGGACAGAGATGGATTTGTAATGGGAGAGGGATCAGGAATAGTGATCTTGGAAGAATTGGAACAGGCTAAAGCCCGTGGAGCAAAGATATATGCTGAGATCGTAGGATATGGAGAAACTTGTGACGCATATCATATCACTTCCCCAGGACCAGGTGGAGAGGGAGCAGCAAGAGCTATAGAGATGGCTTTAAAGCAAGGAAACATAGAAAAGACTACTGTTGACTATATTAACGCACATGGAACTTCTACACCGGCCAATGACAGGTTGGAAACAGCAGCTATAAAGACTGTTTTTGGAGATCATGCTAAAAAATTAGCGGTATCATCTACTAAGGGAGCTACAGGTCATGCACTTGGAGCAGCAGGTGGAATGGAAGGTGTAATATTAGCCCTTGGAATCAACGAAGGAATAATGCCGCCGACTATCAACTATGAAAATCCAGATGAAGAATGTGATTTAGATTATATTCCAAATGAAGCTAGAAACAAAGAAATAAGAGTTGGAATGTCTACATCATTAGGATTTGGTGGACACAACGCAGTAATAGTTATGAAAAAATATGAGAACTAAAAAATAATGTACTAAGGGTGGGAAGATGAAAAAATACTTGGAATTAGAAAAAATTCTAGGTCACACTTTTAAGGATGAAAAACTTTTAAAACATGCCTTACTTCATAGATCTTATGGAAATGAAAATAAGGAATATAAAAAAATAAGCAACGAAAGACTAGAACTGTTAGGAGACGCAGTTCTAGATCTTGTCGTTACTGAATATTTATATAAAAATTTTAAAGAATCCTCAGAGGGTGATTTAGCTAAATTAAAATCAATGGTAGTAAGTGAACCGGTATTGGCAAAAATATCAAGAAAATTAAAATTAGGTGAATATCTTTTTCTGAGCAAGGGAGAGGAAGTTACTGGCGGAAGGGATAGATCTTCAATCTTAGGAGATGTATTTGAATCGGTATTAGGAGCTATCTATCTGGACTCAGACTTAGAAACAGCTAGAAAATATGGATTATCTCATTTAGTTTATGAGATAGAGCATATCTATGAAAACGATGAATTGATAGATTTTAAAACGGCATTACAGGAATACAGTCAAAGAAAATATAAGGAAGTACCTACCTATAAACTTGTCGGTGAAGATGGACCGGATCATGCTAAGTGTTTTAACA
The DNA here is from genome assembly GCA_030625925.1 of Fusobacteriaceae bacterium. Lineage (GTDB taxonomy): Bacteria > Fusobacteriota > Fusobacteriia > Fusobacteriales > Fusobacteriaceae > Psychrilyobacter. Next base: position 4,450 of record DAOUPY010000056.1, read on the forward strand.
TAGGTGTATTTATGAAAGGTGAATTAGTAGGATCAGGAGAAGGAAAAAACAAAAAAACAGCAGAGCAGAAAGCCGCAAAACATGCCTGTGACAGTTTGGGAATAAAGTATATTGAAACACTATAATATTCCAATATTCATCAGTCACTTTGGATGTCCCCATACCTGTGTATTTTGCAATCAAGTGAAAATAAATGGTAGGGAAACTGATGTCACATGTTCTGATATTAAAGAAATAATAGAAGAACATTTAGAGCTTCTACCAAAAAATTCAGAAAAAGAAGTAGCTTTTTTTGGTGGAACCTTTACAGGGATTGACAAGAGAATACAAGAAGGGTATTTAGCTACAGTTAAACCGTATATAGATAGAGGTCTTATAGATGGGATTAGATTGTCTACAAGGCCTGATTATATCAATGAGAAAATATTAGATCTTCTTTTAAAATATGGTGTAACAACTATAGAGCTGGGAGTTCAGTCTTTAGATGATGAGGTTTTGGCTAAGTCTGAAAGGGGTTATAAATCTACTATAGTAGAAGCGGCGTCTACTTTAATAAAGAGTTATGGTTTTAAATTAGGAATACAAATAATGCCCGGGCTGCCTGGATCTAGTAATAAGACAGATTATGAAACAGCAGAAAAGGTATTAAAAATAAAACCAGATATGGTTAGGATATATCCTACATTAGTTATAAATAATACGAAGCTGGAGAAGATGTATTATAATAAGGAATACAGCCCTATGGAGTTGAAAGAAGCTATTATCAGGGTGCTGCCAATTATGGTATTGTTTGAACTGAGTGATATAAATATAATCAGAGTGGGATTACAGCCTTCTGATGATCTTTGTGAAGAGGGAGTAATAAAAGCAGGACCATTTCATCCCGCTTTTAAAGAAACCATTGAAACAGAGATCTATGGAAGATTTTTAAGATCTTTAAATTTAGAAATTTTGGATATAGTCACCCATGAGAAAAATATCTCTAAAATAGTAGGGATGAAGAAAAAAAATAAATTATATTTTGGAAAAAATATGACTATAAAGATAGATAATAATTTTCCGCTAGAAAAAGTAGTGGTAAATAAGATAGAATATACTAGGAAAGAGATCTTAAATAAAATTTTAGAGAGTGGTATATTATGAATCAGATAATAATAAGTATAAGTGATTTTGAAGAAAGAGCAGCTCTTTTAGAAGAGGATAAACTCACAGAATTTTTTATACAAAGGAACGAACAAAATCGAATAAATGGTAATATATATAAGGCTAGAGTAGCCAATGTGTTACCTGGAATGGAATCAGCATTTTTGGATATTGGCACAAAAAAAAATGCTTTTTTGCATGTCCGGGATCTGCGTGAATTTGAGGAAAAATACCTAAATGGGGTAGAAAACAGCAACAGACCCATTGAGGAAATCCTCAATGTAGGAGATGAAATAATAGTCCAAGTAGTAAAGGAACCCAGAGGTGATAAGGGAGCCCGTGTGACAACCCATTATACTATACCAGGGAAATATTTGGTGCTGATGCCAAATGACAGCCATATTGCTATCTCGCAAAAGATAAAGGATACCGACGAGAGGAAAAGACTGGAAACTCTAATCGATAGGATAAAACCTAATGAGATGGGGGTTATTATAAGAACAGCAGCCAAGGATAAGAATGATCTCCATTTTGAAAAAGAAATCGAATATTTAGTGAAAAAATGGAAAAATATAGAAAACAGCTTTAAAAACAGCAGAGCAGGGGAGATTCTATACCAGGATAACGATATGGTTACAAGAACTGTGAGGGATGTTTTTTCCAATCAGATAGATGAGCTGATAATAGACGATGAAAAAAGATATTGGGAGATAGTGGACTATGTGAAGGCATTTTCCGATAATACATTTAAAACTAAGGTGAAATTATTTGAAAGTTCCCTTCATATTTTTGATCACTACAATGTAACTCAGGGATTGGAAACAGCCCTGAATGAAAGGGTATGGTTAGACTGCGGGGGATATTTGATCATCCAAAAAACCGAAGCTCTCATTAGTATAGATGTGAATACAGGAAGAAATACAGGGGTGATGAACCTGGAAGAAACTGTAGTCCAAACTAATGTAGAAGCAGCCGTAGAGATAGCTAGGCAGCTGAGACTTAGAAACTTGAGTGGAATTATAATCATAGATTTTATCGATATGAAGGTGGAAGAAGATAAGCTCAAAGTAGTAGAAGCATTAGGAGAAAATTTAAAAAAAGATAGGATAAAAAATAATATCATTCATTTTACAGATCTTGGACTTGTTGAGATGACAAGAAAAAGACAGGGAAGCCCATTGGCTAAATATTATCAAAAACCTTGTCCATGCTGTGACGGGACAGGAACAGTAAAATCTAAAGAGAGTATTATCTTGGATATAATGAGGGAGATAAGAGAAATAGCGGAAGATGATGATATTAGATTGATAAGGCTGACCACAACTGTAGAATTGTACGATTTTATTTGTGTGGCTTATATAGAGTTTATAACAGGGTATTTAAAATTACGAAACAAAGAATTTATCCTGGAAAAAAATAAGAAAAATGAAGAAAAAAATAATAACGACTATGAAATAGTAATGGAGATGTAAAATGAAAAAAATAGTAGCAGTATGTGCAGGAAGTTTTGATCCTATAACTAAGGGACATTTGGATATTATAAAACGTGCAAGTAAATTTTCAAATAAATTAATAGTGGGGATTTTAAACAGCCACAACAAAAAATATTGGTTTAATTTGGAGGAAAGGAAAGCACTGGTTGAAAAATGTTTGTCGGAATTTGAAAATATAGAGGTGAAGACTTTTGATGGATTGTTGGTAGACTTTGTTTTACAAAATAAGGCTAATATTGTGGTAAGAGGTCTAAGGGCTGTTTCTGACTATGAATATGAACTACAGCTGGCTCTCACAAATAAATCTCTTTCAAACAATCAGGTAGAAACAATATTTTTACCCGGGTCAAGGGAAAGTCTATATCTAAGTGCCAGCCTGGTAAGGGAAGTAGCACTTCATGGAGGAAAGATAGATGAATTTATTTCCCCGGAGATAGCAGAGGATGTAAGGAAAAGAGCAAAAGAGATAAAAGCTAAAGAGATGGAAGAAAAAGTTTAATTCTTCTTTTTTTAATATAAACTTTAAAAAAGGGAAAATCTTGTCACAGAGTTACATAGAGAAAAAGAAAGATACACGGAGAAAGAAAATAAACTCTGTGGAACTCTATTTGAAAACTCAGTGGTTCTCTGTGTCCAAAAAGGTTTAAATTTTTTGAATATTAGTGTGATTCGTGACAAAAAATAAAAAAAGGGGGGGAGTTCATGGCTAAATTAAAAACTGTATATATCTGCTCAGACTGTGGCTATGAATCTTCTAAATGGCTGGGAAAATGCCCGGAATGTGACAGCTGGGGAACATTGGAGGAAGAGGTCAGCAGTGCTTCTT
>DAOUPY010000345.1 GCA_030625925.1 Fusobacteriaceae bacterium
TTATACAAATCCCAGTGGGAAAAGTTATTTGAGATATCTTTCAGATGGGAGGATAGTATCGGTAAGGGAAAAAAGTAAAGGGGGAGATCTTGTAGCGATTCCAGATTCAATGAGAATATATAAGATAGAAAGCAGGAAAACCCAAAAGATTGATCTAAGGAATGGGGTAAATAAAATAATATTAATTGATTTGAAAAACCAAAATCAAGGTATATTTTTGAAAAAAGATGATGTATGGCAGCTGATCTCCTACTCATTAATTACAAGCGGCATAAATAATAATCGTGATTCCTATGAAACTCCAAAAGGTTATTTTTTAGTAGGGAATACAGTAAGACAAGTTATTTTTCCCTATGAAGAAAAAGTAAAAAAAGAGAATCTAGGTGGTGAAGTTATTGAAAATATCACAGAAAAAGGATTCCCTGAAAAATATAATGAAGAGGATTACGAAATAGTGAAAAAATATTCTAGGGCCAATTATGGTATAAGATTTAGTGGAGGTGGATATATTCACGGGATCCCATTAAGTGATGATATAGTAAAGGAGTTAGGAAGTAAAAAAGCCGTAAAGGAAAGAAAGGAAAGAGCTATAATCACATTGGGAACATATAAAAGATCTCATAAATGTGTCAGAAGTCCAGAGGAACACGAAAGTTTTTTATACCATGATTTTGTGGGATATAGTCCAAAATATAAAGGGAAGTGGTGGAGGACTCCCAAGGAAAATGTAGCAGTTATTGTATTTTAAAGATCCAATTTTAATTTAAAATTAATGCCAGTAAATATCGGTAATTATTAAGATCTGGAGGGGATAAAATGAAAAATTATGATATTAACAACATAAGAAATATTGTATTTTTAGGACATGGCGGTAGTGGTAAAACTACCATCGTAGAAGCTCTTTTGAATGTAGCCGGGCTTACCAATAGGATGGGAAGCATTGAGGAAGGAAATACTGTTTCAGATTTTGAAAAGGAGGAGATCCATAGAGGGTTCTCCATAAATACTTCCGTTATCCCCATAGAATATCGTGGAAATAAGTATAATATCTTAGATACACCTGGTCATTTTGATTTTAAAGGAGAGGTCAGTGCAGCACTCAGGGTAGCCGGAGGGGCAGTTCTTGTGGTAGATGCCACTTCTGGTATTGAAGTAGGAACTGAAAAAGCTAATAAAATATTGGAGGAGAAAAAAATTCCAAGAGTTATTTTCGTAAATAAGATGGACAAGGGGTTTATCCAATATAGTAAAATATTAGAGGAATTGAAAAATACTTTTGGAAAGAAAATAGCTCCATTTTGTATTCCTATAGGTGAGAAGGAAAAATTTCAAGGATTTGTAAATGTAGTGGATCTGAAGGGACGAAGATTTGATGGGAAAAATTGTGTGGATTCAGAAATTCCTAGTGAAATAGAGATCTCTCCTATTAGAAATATGTTGTTAGAGGCAGTGGCTGAGTCCAATGAAGAGTTGATGGAAAAATTCTTTAATGGGGAGGAATTTACTGATGAGGAAATGCATAAGGGTCTTCATACAGGAATTGTCAGCGGAGACATAATACCGGTATTGGTAGGATCAGCTGTGAATTCTATTGGGATCCATACACTGTTTGATACATTTTTAAACTATATGCCAACTCCAAATGAGATGCAAGAGGGTGAGAGGGTAGGGGAAGATCCAAAAACATCGGAACTTAAGATAAAAAAAGTGGATGTTGACGAGTCCTTTTCTGCCATTGTATTCAAGACAATTGTAGACCCTTTTGTAGGCAGGATATCATTATTTAAGGTAAACTCTGGAGTTTTAAGAGCAGACACGGAAATTTTTAATACAAATAAGAATAAAAGAGAGAAAATATCTCATTTATTTTGTCTCAGGGGGATAACTCAAATAGCTAGCGATCAAATAGGAGCTGGAGATATTGGCGGGACTACTAAGCTGCAGCATACCCAAACAGGGGACACTCTCTGTGATCTAAAAGATTCAATACTTTATCCAGCCATTGATTTTCCTAGGCCTTGTCTATATCTGGCAGTAGAACCACTTAATAAAAGCGATGATGAAAAGATAAGTACCCTTCTGCAAAAATTAACAGATGAAGACCCCACTTTTAAAGTTGAAAGAAATTATGAGACTAAACAGCTGTTAATAGGAGGTCAGGGAGAAAAACATCTAAAAGTTATAACCCATAAGCTGCAAAATAAATTTGGAGTGAATAGTCTTATATCTGATCCCAAGATAAGTTACAGGGAAACTATAAAAGGTATCATAGAGGTCCAGGGGAAGCATAAAAAACAAACTGGCGGGTCGGGTCAATATGGAGATGTGCATATAAGATTTGAGCCTAGTAATGAAAAATTTGAATTTGTAGATAAGGTAAAGGGAGGGGCTGTTCCAAAGCAGTATATATCAGCAGTAGAAAAAGGTATAGTTGAAGCAAGTCAAAATGGGATCTTAGCTGGCTATCCGCTGATTAACTTTAAAGCCACCCTTTTGGATGGATCTTATCATTCTGTAGATTCAAATGAACTTTCTTTTAAACTAGCAGCAATGCTTGCTTATAGACTGGGAATGCCCAAAGCAAAACCTATAATTTTAGAACCGATAATGGAGGCAGAGGTTTTAGTGCCAAATGATTATTTAGGAGATGTAATAGGTGATTTAAATAAAAGAAGGGGAAAAATATTGGGAATAATCCCCTGTGGAGACCAGCAGAGGATAAGTGTAGAGGCACCTCAGAGGGAGATGTTAAAGTATACAACTGATCTTAGAGCTCTTACTCAAGCAAGAGGGGAGTTTACGCTGGAATTTAAAAACTTTGAGGAATTGCCGGAAAAAATAAGTGAAAAAATAATTTTAGATAGTAAAGATTAAGGTGTAGAA
>DAOUPY010000184.1 GCA_030625925.1 Fusobacteriaceae bacterium
GTTACCGATAAGAAGAAGACATATCTAGTATCTAAAATTACAAATACAGGAACAACAGCCTTGGATGTAGTTTATAAAACAACTTATTATAAGGATATGAAAAAATTAAAAACTGAAGACTTGATGGCGGGAAAGGTTATGAGGGAAAATAACTGGGATTCTATTGTAGAGTTAAATAAAATTTCAAAGGATGCCAATAAGATGAAGGTGGAATTTTATTATAGGGTTAAAATAAAGAACAGGGAAGGGAAAGAGGGAGAAAAAGAGTATGATGAATTTAAGTTAGGGGAAAAACTTATTACCATAAAAAAAATAAGTGCGGAAAAATATCTGAAGGATTTGGAAGAAAAAACAAATAAAAAAGAAGTGGAAGAAGAGAAAATAGAGATGAAAAATAAGGCAGAGAAAAAAGGATAGTTAACAAAAAAACTCAAGGATATCCTTGAGTTTTTTTCTCTTCTAGTTAATAGACGGACTATATTACTGGGAAGCTTTTTTAAGAGAGTCTCCAAGTAAATAATCTATTTTTTTATCGTGTGCTTCCCATGGAATATTTTTATATAATTGAAATTCATAGTGGGGAGCTACGATAAGGCCGGAATAATTTTTTAAAAATTTATCATAGTATCCCTTTCCAAAGCCTATACGATTGCCATTTAGGTCAAAGGCTACTCCCGGAATGATAATTAGATCTATTTTTTTTGCCTCGATATAAGTCCCGTCTATCTCTTTTATCTTAAATGGGTTATGATCATTAAATTTTTTAGAACCATCATAGATAACTCCTGCTAACCCGCCATCTTCCAACATTTTTGGGAGGATTAGAGTCTTTCCACTTTTTAAGATGTGGTTATTTATAAAATTGGTGTCAATCTCCCCTCCAAAATTCATATAGGACATGATAACTTCAGCATCTGTATAGATAGAAGAAGTTATGAGTGTGTTAAAAATGTCTTCAGAATATTTTTTAATAAATTCCTTAGGGAGATTATTTCTTTTTTCTAAAACTTCAGATCTTATTTGATTTTTATCCATGGATATTTTCCATGTTTTTTTTGATCTCCTCCATATCTTTCCAAGTGAGCCACTTTGGGCTGCCTTTTTTCTTGTCACTGTTCCTGATTAAGAAATTAGGATCGTAAATAGGAGTTACTTTGATTCCACCATCCCAATCATAAGTTTTACCACGAATTTCAGAAATTTTTAGTGTATCATCCCTAAGTAAAAATCGGCTGACCTCTTGACCTAGGGTAACGATTATTTTAGGATTTAAAAGGGCGATTTGCATATCCAAAACATCTGCATATATTTTCTTTTCCTCCTTGGAAAGATCCTTTAACCTTAAATTACATTTTACAATATTGGTAAGATAAAATTCCTCAGGGGGCAGATCGACTAAGTCGTACAAATTTTTAAAAAATGCACCGCTGCTATTAGGAGCTACTCTTAGATTTTCGTCCTCAAAAAGACTGGGATCATCCCCTATAAATAAAAGGTCAGAATTTTTATTTCCCCCACCTAATAGTACTTTGTTGTCTTTTTCGCTTTTCTTAAAAACCTTACAGGTGTTTATCTCAAAATTAAGTTCTTCCCATAAATTGTTAATTTTCATATTTTCCTCCTATCTTTTCTTTTTCCGTCAAATAAAAAAATGACGCAGACTAAGTTCTGACTTTTTGACACGAATTACACATATTTACAAAGATTAAGAAAATTTATCAACGCAGAGACTCAGAGATTCTCAGAGTCAAGTCTTTTTTCTTTTGTGTGTGTTAAGATCTCCAAACCGAAGTTTATAGTCGTTAGACTTCAGCTGTAATGTTTCTACAATAACGATCATGACTTACTCACTAAGACAATTATAAACCTTCTTGACCTTTTCGATTACATTTTCTGTCAAGAGAAAAGGTGATCCGTATCAAGGACGGAATCCTTGGAATCTTCTTTCTTTGACGCAGACTAGAATCTGACTTTTTTAAAACTTCTAAACCGTAGAACGCGGATTAAATCTGATAATAGCTATGATCATCGCTGATTATTAACCCCCAAACCTTTACACTGAGCTCACAAAGAAAAAGCTAGAGAGTTCAGTAAGAGATTCTTTTTTTATGTCAGTGATAATTTATTTTTTAGATTTATATATAGGTGTAACGGTATTTTGTCTCACAATTTCAAGGTCGATATTTATATCATTTTTTATCAGTTCGAATTCGACAGTATTATAAGCCAGATCATAACAATTACTGTCGTTGCTCACATGAACTAAATAAACTTTTTCTAAGTCTTCATGATATAACTCAGTTAAGAATTTTGCAGTATCCTCATTACAGAGATGCCCATTTCGTCCCTTGACACGCGATTTGAGGTCCCAAGGATAATCACAGTTCATAAGCATATCGAAATCGTAGTTACACTCAATAATGGCGATTTGAGAGCCCTTGAACTGCTCTCGCACAATGTTGGTTATATGCCCTATGTCGGTAGCCAGAGTGAGTTTTTTCTCCATATGTTCTACAGAAAAGCCAATAGTTCTCTCTGCATCATGCATAACATCAAATGGGGTTATTAAAACATCATCTAAATAAAACTGTCCCTCTATAAAATTTAAATTAGAAGGGATGAGTTTTCCCAATTTGTGCTCACAGGCATGGTAACTTTCTTCGGTTATATAGATAGGGAGGTTATATTTTCTAGAGATAATTCCAGCTCCTAAAATATGATCTCCATGTTCGTGAGTTATGAGGAGTGCCTGAATATCATTGAGGTCTTCTCCTATAACTTCTAATTTTTCTTTTATTTTTTTTCCGCTAAATCCAGCATCGATTAAAATTTTAATATTATTTACCTCGATAAAAATAGAGTTTCCAGAACTTCCGCTTCCTAGTATTGATACTTTCATAAATTTCCTTTCAAATTAAGTTATCTAATAATTTTTTTATAATAGCACTATCTTTTCAAATTAATAATTTTATATTCCCTATATTATATCATAAATTTGAAATAAAAAAAGGCGACTTAAAGCCGCCCAAAATTAATAGAGATGAGTTTATGAGTTATCTGTAATTTGAGGTAGTGTTGGAGTTAAAAGATCTTTCCAAAGATAAAAAAGTTTTATCTAGATCTCCAGTATTTATTTTTATGATCTTGTCATTCAATTCGAATAAGATTGAGTATATATTGTTAACCTTAGTAATACCACAGACGATAGAGATAGTATCAAATTCAAATGTCCATTTATTCTTCCTTGATGAAACTTTCATAAAAACTCCTCCTAGTTACCTTTGTTTACATATAGGTATTATAACTGCATAATCTTTATTTGTCAATAAAAACTATCTTTATTTTGAGATAGTTTTTGGAACAAAAAAAGGAGGGAAAACTCCTCCTAAATTAATTGTTTTAACTAAATTCTGTTTTAATAACTTCAAGCCATTCGTAGATCCTGTCTGGAGTCATATCATCTTGATTTTCCTCGTCTAAAACTAAGCCCATAAATTTACCTTGAACTATAGCTTCACATTCTTCAAAATGATACCCATCTGTAGAAGTTAATCCAATAATTTTCCCGCCATTTTTGATGATGATCTTATATAAAACTTCTAAAGCTCCTACAAATGATTCTCCAAATGTAGTTTGACTTCCTAAACCTACAAGAGCTAAAGTTTTATCGGTAAGATCGATTTTTTTAAAATCTTCTATAACAGCTTCCCAATGAGCTTCTAATTCACCAAATCCATAGCTGGGTGTGACTAAGATCAGGTTATCAAATTCTTTTATTTTTTCAATTCCATTGGCTACATTGAATATTTCAACTTCATCTCTTAGGTTGAAATCAAACTCATCAACTACACCAGTAGTTCTCCCGCCAGTAGTTCCGTAAAATAGTCCTATTTTTTTCATATATATATACATCTCCTTCTTTTTCTTGCCACAGATTACACAGATTTTAAAACCAATTTTCACAGATACTAAAAAGTAATAATTTTTTTACTTTTTACATATTACTTTTTATTTTAATATAATTTTCGTGTCATTCGTGACTACTCTTTAAATTTTTAATTCTTAATTTTTTATAAGGTCTTTTATTACTTCTCCGGCTATAATAAGGCCTGCCACTGAAGGGACAAAGGAGACGCTTCCTACATTGACAGCCTTTTCCCTGGAACCACTTAAGTTTTGGGGTTTTATAGCGATCTCTGTAGAGAAAACTGTTTTAACTTTTTTTATCCTTCTTTTTTTCAGCTCCTTTCTTATGGTACGAGCCAAAGGACAGACAGTAGTTTTACTGATGTCTGCAATTTGTATAGTGGTAGGATCCAACTTATTTCCAAATCCCATAGAAGATATTATTGGGATGTTTCTTTCTTTACTAATTTCAATCAAAGCTAATTTGGCGGAAACGGTATCTATAGCATCCACAATATAATCGTATTTCATATGATCGAATAAAGTTATTGCATTCTCAGGAGTGACTCTTAGATTATGAATATTGACTACAGCATTGGGGTTTATATCTAAGATACGACCTTTAAATAACTTTGTTTTTTCTTCGCCAAGGGTACTGTGTGTGG
>DAOUPY010000339.1 GCA_030625925.1 Fusobacteriaceae bacterium
ACTTATGCAGTGAAAAACAAAGTTTTTATGAATTACACACTAAATAAGAAAAATAAAAAATAAAAAAAGACTGTATCTTATAAATAGATAGGTTTTTTCCTTTGAGGTCAAAGAGTTTAAAGGACAGCGGGGCAATTACAGCTATATCTAGCATAATAAAACTACTTCAAAAAAAGGAGGTAGAAAGATGAAAAAATTAATATTATTTATATCTGTTTTTCTAGTTTATAGTTTAAGCTTTAGTACTTCTCTGGATAATGACCTATATAAAAGATTAGATACACCAAGATTGAATAAAAAAGTTTTGAATAGAGCCCTTGAAGGATTGTCAAAGATCGACATAAAAAACAAAGAAGTTTTGACAATCATCGATTATACAAAATCAGCCAATGAAAAAAGATTATTTGTTATCGATCTAAAAAAAGAAAAAATTATTTTCGATACCTATGTTTCTCATGGGAAAAATACCGGTGGAGAATTTGCAAAAACATTTTCAAACAATATAAACTCCCTTCAAAGTTCAGTTGGATTTTTTAAAACTTCCACTACCTATACAGGCAAGAATGGGTACTCTATGAGATTAGATGGATTGGAAAAAGGGATAAATGACAATGCCATGAAGAGAAATATAGTTATTCACGGGGCAAAATATGCTACAGAATCATATATAAATAAATATGGAAGATTGGGCAGGAGCTGGGGATGTCCAGCTGTCCCTCTAGACCTCAGTAAAGATCTGATCAACAGTATTAAAGGCGAAACTATCGTTTATATCAACGGAGATTTAAATAATTATTAGAAAAAAACAAAGTTCTGTATGAATTTATAAAATTATACAAAACTAAATATTACATATCCATTAAGATTAAGCGCTAAATTTTATCCTATTAAAATAGGGGCACACGTTAGAGCCTGTGTCCTCAAAGGTAATTAAAAAAGATCCTAATTTTTTTAGGATCTTTTATTAACTTCTGGGGGTTCAAGTTTATAAGTATGAACAACGCCTTCCCCCTAAAATTAAGGGTTAAAGTACTAGAGAAGGAACTGCATGAAGCCATAATAAATTTATGGGTTATTTAAATGTTTTTATTTGAACCGTTAGATATGCCTATGAAATATAACTAGCTTAATCTATTCCAGGATTTATTTTTATATCCTGGCTTTTTAAATTAGTGTAGTTTAAATGTGGCTTAATTCCTAATTCACAAAATTTTAAACAAAGCTTTGTTCTGACATCTGTTTTAAAATCCCATCCATTGGCGGGGGAGTCAGTCAATGTTGAAACCCAGCATTTAATCCCTTTTTCTCCCATCTCCATTATCCAAAAATAAGAAGAATGTTCGCCTTTTTTCTTAAATATAGAGTTGTCTGCGATGTTAATAGCCAGATCTTTTATCATATTTAAATCTTCATTATATGAAACCCAAAATTCTACAGTTGCCCATTGGGTCGATTCAATCAATGTATAGTTTATAAACTTTTCTCTCAGCATCTCGCTATTAGGAACAACATATCTTTTAGAATCCCATATTTTTATGACGGAATGAGTCATAGTTATATCCTCGACCATTCCATACATTTCTCCAATCATGACGGTATCCCCGATATTAAATTGCTTTGAAAATGTAATAACGACTCCAGAGATAACATTTTCAATTAATTGTTTGGACGCAATACCTAAAAGTACTGTCGATGCTGAAATTAACAAAGAAATAGTAGTTTTAGAAGTCTTTGTAAGAGATGGGAAAAAGATTAAAAAGATAAATAATAAAACCAATAATAAAAAGCTTAGTCTCTTTATTATTGTAAATCTCATTCCTACATTCTCTATAGCTTTTAACTTTGTTTTTTTTAAAACTTCTTTAAATTTAAAAATTTTTGGACGAACCGAACCCATATTTTTTTTATTTTCTAAATCAGTAACCCTTTGATCCTCAACTTTATTCAACCAAAAATTAAAGACAAGGGTAAGTAATAAAAAAACTATTGCTAAAATCACATAATAATTCACATAATCCTCCTTGATTTTTATCTAAGTTTCGCCAATATTTGACTCACAACACACCACCATAGGTAGCATTGCGTATTTCAAAATGAACCCACGCAGACTCTAATTCTAAAATTGTTTTTTGAATTTAGTTTCATTTCTTATAAAAAACTAATTTTAATATTTCTAAATCCTAATTGACATAAATATTTAACTATTTATATGATAACTATAAAATACAAATTTTGTCAAATCTTAGATTGAACTCCTTATTTTTCAGTTTGGTTACCTAAGATTTATTTTTTTAAAGTAATTCTATTGATAGCGCAAGCAGGACTTCCTTCTGCCTTTAATTTGCAGTTAATAATCATCTTCGTAATAGTCTTCATCTTCATTAACTTTTAATCCGTATAGATCATCTAAGCCATATTGTTCAAGGATCTTATCTTTCATCTCTTCTATCTCAAACCATTTAGGGGTATATATTTCCTCTTTCATTTCATAAAGTTCAACAAAACTTTCGAAATCCTTTGAGCTCATAATCATTTGTAATTCTTTTAAATCCATATTTTTTCTCCTTTTATAAATTTATTAGAAAAGTCTATCTCCTTTAATTATTAAAAAATGATTATGTTTTGGGAGAAATTCTTATCTTAACCGAAGCTATAATACTATACTTTAATCAATTAATCAATCGATTTTTTATTAACTTTTTTTATAAATCTCTGTATAAAAATTTAGCGGAAATGAACACAAAATTAAGTTGACTTTTCAAACGGTGATTTTATTGACTTCATTTCTGGATGTTTCACTAGACAAAGCTTCAAGTACCTCTAAAAGCTTTTTAATTGGCGTATCCTTTTTGAGTTATTAAGATTAAACTTTACTTTTTGTAACACCTATGATACTATTT
>DAOUPY010000467.1 GCA_030625925.1 Fusobacteriaceae bacterium
ATCAGAGGTTAGAAATAGGGTGATTGCGAGAGTATTTAAAGAATTAAACTATATCGAGCAATGGGGAAGTGGAATAAATAGAATTAAATCATTTTGTTTAAAGGCAGGGTTAAAAGAACCATTTATAGAAGAAATCAATGATTTTGTAGGAGTTAGATTATTTAGAAAGGAATTAGTCGCGACGGATTACGACGGATTACCAAAAGAATTTAAAATTATATTAGATTATTTAATGGAAAATAAGACTATTCAAACAAAAATAGTAAAAGAAAAATTAGATGTAATGGATACAAAAGCTAAAGAAATTTTAAAAGAGATGACAGAAAAAAATCTCATAGAAAAAAAAGGTGAAGGAAGAGGAACTTATTATATTATTAAAGATAATATGGAGATATAAGAAAAATCAATAAACTTAGGTTAGAATAATAGCTTAAATCTAGTTCTTAATCTTTAGTGAACTTTGAAACATAAATATAGACAGATGTTTTTTTGGGAAAGAATGTTAAACGCATAATAACAAAAGAATAAATGAATTTATTAAGTTCTTCCAACAAAAAATTGCGGTGACCAATTTGGAAAACTACTAAAAAATAAAGGAATAAAAAAAAAGCAAACCAGGAAATTAATTCTCTGATTTACTTTTTTTTTCAATCAATTATACTATTTCTTTTTCTATTTCTTTTTCTTTTTCTGAAGAATAATCGAATTCTTCCCCTTCTGTTTTGGCTATAATAAGAGTACAAACTGCATCTCCTGTAATGTTTACAGCAGTTCTAGTCATGTCTAAAATCCTGTCTACACCCATTATAAGAGCAATACCTTCAATTGGCAGCCCCACTTGAGCGAGTACCATAGATAGCATTATAAGTCCTACTCCAGGAACTCCGGCTGTACCGATAGATGCCAGTGTAGCTGTTAAAATTACTGCGATATAGTCACCCATAGTTAAATCTACACCGTATACAGAGGCTATAAATACAACTGCAACTCCCTGCATGATGGCAGTTCCATCCATATTGATGGTAGCTCCCAGTGGTATTGTAAATGAACTGACACTCTTAGATACTCCAAACTCCTCTTGAACAGTTTCCAGGGTAACAGGAAGTGTCGCCCCACTACTAGATGTAGAGAATGCCACAGAGATAGCGGGTAAAAATTTCTTAAAAAAAGTCAATGGATTCATCTTAACCACAGCAACTAAAAGCCCTTGGTAAGTGAATAAGCCATGAATAAATAATGCCCCAACCACTGTAAGCATATATTTTAACAGAGGCAGCATTGCCGTGTATCCAAGGGATGAAAATGTCTTAGCAATAAGGCAGAATACACCAAATGGAGCCACTTTCATAATAAGGTTTACCATCTCTAAAACCAGGTCATTGGCTTGGTCAAATAGATCCTTTACCTTGCTGACTTTATCTCCTAAGATAGTCAATCCAGCTCCTGTTAAAAGTGCAAAAGCTATAATTTGCAGCATATTTCCTTTAGCCATAGATGCTATCGGGTTAGATGGTATGATATCGATAAGTACATCTACAAATGGTTTTGAAGCTTTTATAGTTTTAGTAGTTTTTTCGATACTGTCAGCTGACAGCCCTGCTCCTGGATCTATTACATTTGCCAGAGTAAGGGCAATAACAATTGCAACAGCCGTAGTGAACAGGTAAAATCCTAAAGTTTTTGCTCCTATTCTCCCTAATTTTCTAATATCTCCCATAGCCGAACTTCCCACAGTCAATGAGACAAATACCAGTGGAACTACCATCATCTTTATGGCGTTTATAAATACCGATCCGCCTAGTTTTAGAAAAAATCCTATAATATAATCTGCTACAAAGGGAACTTCTCTCATGGGGTATAAAATCAACCCTAAGATTATCCCACTAATCAATCCAATAAAAATTTTTGTTGTTAACGTCATTTTTTTCATCCTACCACACTCCCATAAAATAATATTAAATTTCGCTATAGATGTTACAGCAAAACGTTATAAGTATATAAGAAAACAATATCACTTATAATTCAGTATATAACTTAT
>DAOUPY010000188.1 GCA_030625925.1 Fusobacteriaceae bacterium
ATATTCTTACTATAATTGGAGAACTCCTTGAAAAAAGTATGGAAATGGAATATAATTATAAGAGATAATAAATTAAAAGGGGCAAGTATATGGAAAAGATAATGGGAAAGGCTATTTTTGAAGGTATAGTAATAGGAGAACCATATCTAAGAGGAAAAAAACAGATGGGAATTGAGGAATATAAAATAGAACCCCATATGCTGGAGGATGAGATTAAGAGGTTTGAGGTGGCTATAAAAGATGCCAAGCAAGAGCTTAAATTTTTAAAATCATCGTTAAAAGGCAAGATAAAAAGTAATGATTTAAAGATTCTAAATGTACACCTTATGATATTAGATGACCCTGTATTAATATCAGAAATAGGTAAAAGATTAAAAAAAGAATTGGTTAATATTGAAAAAATTGTAGCAGATGTAGTGGAATTTTATGTGGATATGTTTAAAGACATGAAAGATCCCGTCTACAGGCAGAGAGCTGTAGATATCCAAGATGTCGGTGAAAAAATAATAGGCCAATTGATGGTGGAAAACTGCGAACTGCATGAATTGGATAACAAGATCTTGGTAACCAAGGAGATCCTGCCTTCAGAGCTATTTAAGATGCATCATGATAAGATCAACTTGTTGGGGATAGTAACTGAATACAGTGGAGTAACTTCCCATGTGGCTATCTTGGCCAAGACTTTTGGGATACCTACCCTTATGGGAGTAAAAAATGTATCTCGAATGGAATGGGGAAACAAGATAATTTTAGACACCAGAAAAGGTGAACCCTGTGTAATCAAAGACCCTACAGATAAGCAAATAATAGAATATAAGGTAGAAAAAGCAAAGTTACAAGCTATAAGGGAAGAAAATAAAAAATTAAAGGGTCTGCCGGCTGTAACTGAAGATGGTATAGAGATAGTTTTGAATGCTAATATTGGCGGGATAACAGATCTTCTGTCTCTAAATAATAGTATGGCAGATGGTGTAGGTCTTCTGAGAACAGAATTTTTATATATGGAAAGCAAATTTTTCCCTACAGAACAGCAGCAGATAGAGCTGTACGAAAGAGCTTATAAAAAGGTGGAAAAATTAGATGGAGAGAGAGAACTTATTATAAGAACTCTGGATATTGGAGCGGATAAACAACTTCCTTATTATGAGATGCCCTTTGAAGAGAATCCATTTTTAGGATTTAGAGGGATCAGGTTTACTCTGGCTCACGAAAATATATTTAGAACTCAGTTAAGGGCAATCTTAAGGGTTGCAAAGGATAGAAAAATCAAGGTTATGTTCCCAATGATCTCTAATCTGCAGGAGATAATCCAAATAAAAAAAATACTGACTTCGGTAAAAAAAGAGTTGGATAATGAGGGATTGGAATATGCAAGCTATATACAGACAGGGGTAATGGTAGAAGTGCCTTCTACGGCATTTTTGATAGATAAATTTTCAGAATATGTAGATTTTTTCAGTTTGGGTACAAATGATCTTACTCAGTATGTAATGGCAGCGGACAGGCTCAGTGCCGATGTTGCTTACTTAAATGATTATTTTGAACCTGCAGTTCTTCGGACTATAAATTATATAGCAGAGGAAGCTATAAGACAAAAGAAAAAAATAAGTGTCTGCGGTGAGATGGCTAGTGATCCAATGGCTATAGTAGCCCTCATGAGTTTTGGAATAGATAGATTCAGTATGCTATCTACATATATACCCATGGCAAAAAGAACGATTTTAAGATTGAATAAAAGCAATCTTCAAAATGAATTAAAACCTAAATTATTAAATTGTAATAATGGAAATGAAGTTAAAGAGATTTTAAAAGAATATATAGAGGTGATTACAGTTGAAAACGATAGACGTAGAGATCAAAAATAAAGCCGGGCTGCATGCAAGACCATCATCATTATTTGTACAGATAGCTACTGAATATGATTCAGAGATAATGGTTATTTGTGACGATGAGGAGATAAATGGTAAGAGTATAATGGGACTGATGTTACTGGCTGCAGAGCAGGGAAGAACATTGACTATTACAGCAGATGGTGAAGATGAAGGTGTTGCACTGGAAGCATTAAAAAAACTGGTAGAAGTAGATACCTTTAATGAAGAATAATTATATCTTAAAAAGAGCGGAGAAGATGGGTTTTTGTTTTGGTGTAAAAGAAGCTGTAGAACTGGCTGAAACTATAAAATCAGATCAAAAAATATACATGCTGGGGATGTTAGTCCACAATGAACAGGTGATAGAGAATCTAAAATCTAAGGGTATAGTAGTTGTCACAGAGGAAGAAGTCCTAGAGGGAAGAGATAAAATTCGTGAGGGAGATTCTGTAATAATTCGTGCCCATGGTACAATAAAAAAAATATATGAGATTTTAAATCAAAAAAATGTTAGAATGTATGATGTAGCGTGTATTTTTGTAAAAAGAAGTAGGGAAGAACTTATAAACCATGAAAAAGATGGATATAAGATCATTTTTATAGGGGATGAATTTCATCCTGAGGTAAGGGGGATCATATCTTTTGGATATGATGTAAAAGTAGTAAAAGATTTTGAGGAATTAAAAAAGTTAGAATTTGACGAATCAGAAAAGTACTATATATTAGCTCAGACTACTTTGAATAAAAATCTCTACAAAGAGATGACTGAATACATAAAAAATAGATATAAAAACTGTAAGGTTGGAAATACTATTTGCGGGGCTACCTTTGAAAGACAAAAAGCGGTAGAAAAACTCTCTACGGAAGTAGATGTGATGCTCATTATAGGTGGGAAAAATAGTTCAAATACAAAAAAACTATACAATATATCTAAAGAGATAAATGAAAAGAGCTATCTAATACAAACTTATAAAGATCTAGATTTTAGATGGTTTGAAAAAGGTAATAAAATAGGTATAACAGCAGGTGCTTCCACACCTGATGAAATAGTTGAAAAAATAGAAAGTATATTATTAGGAGGACGTTGTAATGGTTGATAACACAGAGAATTTTGAGGAATTAAGCTTTGAGGAAATGTTAAATCAATATGCACCAAAGCAGGTACAAAGAGGGGAAATAGTAGAAGCTGAAATAATTAGTAAGGAAAGAGATTATTCTTACTTAGATATAAAGGGAGCTACTGAAGGAATAGTTAGAACTGAAGAAATCACTGAATTTGAAGTAGGAGATATGATCAGAGTAGCTATCACAGAAGATAGTGATGATGAAGGACATATCAGAGTATCTAGAAGAGCAGTTATGCAAGAGGAAGCTATAGTTAAATTAGAAGCTGCCCTTGAAAATAAAGAAATAGTGACTGGAACTATAGTAAGAAAAGTAAATGGTGGATATATAGTAGAAGTAATGGCTCACTCAGCATTCATGCCTAACTCTTTATCTCAAATAAGAAAAGATTCTACAGAAAACGTAATTGGTTTAGAAGTAGAAGTTATAGTTAAAGATATCAAAACAGAAAGAAATAGAAAGAAGATATTAGTTTCTAGAAGAGATGTAGTAGCTATGGTAGAAGCAGAAGCATTTGCTAAATTAAGCGAAAATCAAATCGTTGAAGTAGAAGTTAAGAGTGTATTAAAGTTTGGATTATCAGTAAGAGTAGAAAATGTATTAGGATTTATACATATCTCTGAAATTTCATGGGGGAAGGTAGACGACTTAAATACTTTATATAAAGCAGGAGATAAGATCAATGCTCAAATCATCACATTAGATGCTGAGAAGAAGAGTCTTAAATTATCTATCAAGAAATTATCTCAAGATCCTTGGGCAACAGCAGCAGAGAAGTATTCTGTAGACACAACTGTTGAAGGAGAAGTTACTAAAATTGTTAAATTTGGAGCTTTCGTTAAATTAGAAGACGGAATCGAAGGATTAGTTCATATCTCTGATTTCTCTTGGAATAACAAGAAAATCAACCTAAGTGAATTCATTACAGCTGGAGATAAAGTTCAAGTTAGAATCTTAGATTTAAACTCTGAAGATAAGAAATTAAAATTAGGAATCAAGCAATTAAGCGTAGATCCTTGGGCTGTTATTGATGAGAAATTTAAAGAGGGAGATGCAGCAACTGGAACAATAGTTGATACTAAACCTTACGGAGTTTTCGTTGAAGTTGAAGAAGGAATCGATGCATTTATCCATACATCTGATTTTGCTTGGGCTAAATTAGAGAACAAATTATCTGTAGGAGATAAGGTAGAATTCAAAATCTTAGCTATAGATAAAGAAAACAAAAAAATCAAAGGTGGAATCAAGCAATTAACTAAGAGTCCATGGGAAGTATTATCTGAAGAAGTAGGAGTAGGAAGCGTAGTTACTAGAAAAATATCTAGTATAGCTGACTTCGGAATCTTCATCGACATGGGACATGGTTTAGATGGTATGATCCATATCTCTCAAGTTTCAAAAGAATTCGTTAAAGATTTAAAAGAAAAGTTTGTAGTTGGTCAAGAAGTAACTGCTGAAGTTATTGAAATCTCAGCTGCTGATCAAAAAGTAAAATTATCTATCAAGAAGATAGAATTAGAT
>DAOUPY010000205.1 GCA_030625925.1 Fusobacteriaceae bacterium
CGTTGGTATCAACTGTAATTCAGCTGAGATAAAGTCCTCTTCTACTATTCCATAATCATCATTTAATTTCTTTAAGATAGTGTATTTAAAGTGTTCTTTCATCTCGCCATCTTTCATTGTTGTAGGAGTAGATCCCACAATGATATTCATCTCCTCACCTTTCAATACTTCACCAGCTTTTCTGTCTCTTTGTACATGTTTATCCAAATGAGGCAGCAGATCAGGGATTACAAATACAGGATCAGTAGGATCTTCACCTATAACTATGTCTATTAATCGGCCATCTTTTAAAGCCACTACTCCATGTAGTGATAATGCTCTAGATGCCCATTGATATTTCTTTATCCCACCATAGTAGTGAGTTTTTAAAAGTGCAAAATCACTATCTTCATAAAGCGGGTTTTGCTTTAAATCCAATCTAGGAGAATCTACATGAGATACTACAAAGTTAGCTCCCTTTAAAATATCTTCCTTTCCAATAATTGCTAAGATAAGGTTTTTTCCTCTGTTATTATAGAAAACCTTGTCTCCAGCTTTTAATGTTTCCACAGATTCTGCATCTACGAAACCATTAGCTTCAGCCATTTTTTGAGAATAAGTAATTACCTCCCTCTCTGTTTTAGCTGTGTCCAAAAATTCTTTGTATCCCTCTGAAAAATCCATTACATTTTTTTTAACAGATTCCTCAATATCTTTCCATCCATTTTCTTTTTTGTAAAACATTATTTCCTCCCCTTTTTAAACGCCTCAATAAAATGAGTATATCATAATATACTACTTTCAACCGCATTTCTTAACTTCATACTAAAATACGGTTAAAACCTACTTGCATAGTACCATATTTTTACGCTTTTCCATTGATAAACTTTAAATTTTATTTTTCATAATTTTTTGTCAATTCTAAAAACAACTCTATATCTTCTTTTACCTGCTCCAATGAACTTCTCCAAAATTTAATATCCGTCACATCTATATCAGCTAATTTAGCTACATCCTCTACATTTTTCTGCCCTGTTAATTTAAGCAGGTTATCATATTTCGGTAAAAACGCCTCTTTGTCTTTTAAGTATTGAGAGTATAATCCTCTTCCAAATAAAGCTCCAAATGCATAAGGAAAGTTATAAAAACTCAATCCAGGTCTATAATAATGGCCTTTATTTATCCACATATATGGGTGCAGAGTTTCTTCATCTAATCCATCCCCATAAGATTCTTTCTGGGCATCCAACATGATATTTTTTAATTCCTCTGGACTTAAGATGTTATCCTTTCTTTCATTAAATACTCTTTCTTCAAATATATACCTGCTCAATATGTCTACCGTTACCTGGGTTACATCCTGCAGAGAACTCTCCAAAAGAAATATTTTCTCCTCATTATCTGCGTCTAATAATGCATTTTTCATAACTATAGTTTCACACATAATAGATGCCGTCTCTGCTACAGGCATGGTATAACTGGTATTTAAGATACTTTGACCAAATATGCAGTCACCGTGATATGCATGACCTAATTCATGTGCTAGAGTAAGTACCCCAGAGAAAGTACCAGTAAAATTATGCAGTATCCTGCTTTGTTTAATAGGCGGGATATTCGCACAAAATGCTCCTCCGACCTTTCCTTTTTTAGGAAAATAATCAACCCAGTTCTCATTGAATGCTCTCTCTGCTACACCCCTTAATTTAGGAGAAAATGATCCAAAGTTTTTTAATACATAATCCTGTGCTTCTTTGATGGTAAATACCTTATCTCCGCTGCCAATTGGAGCAAACAACCCATAAAAAGGTAAGCCATTCTCATATCCTAACATCTTACCCTTTCTCTTTAAATACTTTCTGAAATATGGCAGATATTCTTTAATCGCATCTAATAAGGCATCCAACGTTTTCTTTGTCATCCTAGAATCTGCCAATGTTTTTGAGATGGGCATCTCATAACCTCTAAGATCATTTATAGTGTTGACTTCTCCCTTTATAGAATTAAGGGAAGAGGCTATTGATTTTTCTATTTTTTCATATGCTTTCAATTCTGCTTCAAAAGCTGTTTTTCTGATATCTGCATCCTTATCTTGAGCTAAATTCCTTACTTCTGATAAAGTTAGAATTTTTTCCTCTCCATCTAAGTTTATTTCTACATCTAGTGTAGAAGTAAGAGCACCATGCAGATTACTCCAAGCTGTTGCCCCTGTCTGTCCTAATTTCGAGAGCAAAAACTCTGTTTTTTCATCCAAAATATGCCTGTCATTTTCTTTTATTTGTCTCAAATAAAACTCATGTTCTTTCAAAAACTCACTTTTCTCTATCATCCCATCAATATCTATATCTGCTATCCATTTTTTGGCTCTAGTCTCAACCTCTGTTGTCTCTGAATATTTATTTGATAATAAATTTATATACTTTATTGCATTTGAATCAGATGTATTCGTAGATTTTGTTAGAGATGAAAATGCTCCAAGAGTTCTATATAGGGTTGCTGATTTTATCAAAGTTTTTAAATACCCCTCTACAGTTTCCACACTGTCATCCAATCTATCTTTATAACCGTTTAACTCCGCTATATTTTCATCTAATCTTACTAAATCCGCCTTAAATTCTTTTGATTCAAATGATGGATATAACTTATCTAAATTCCAATTATTCATAACTCCCCCTCTAATAAAAGGAGCTTATCCAGCCAAAGATGGATAAACTCCTTTTTTATATCCAGCTCTTTAAAATTTAAATACAAATTTTACAAACAGATAAAATAATAAACAAGCTATTAAAACCACCGGTAAAATAGTAGTTAATGCTGCAATTATCAATGCTTTAGCATCGTTTTTTTCAAATTCCGTTTCATCTATCAATTTTTTCAATTCCTCATCTTCTTGTCTGAGTTTTTCTTTTTTAGAAACAAGATCTTCCATGGTCCCTTTTTCTTTATCTTTAAACAAGTTCTGCACCCTTATAGTGACAGGCTACAAAATGACCTTTGGATACCTCTTGCCATATGGGAACTTCTACTTTGCAGACATCCTTAGCTATAGGGCATCTTGTATGAAATTTACACCCAGATGGAGGAGTTACATTTGATGGAATGTCTCCCTCTAATACAATCCTCTTTCTATTTTTTATGATATCTAGATCTGTTTCCGGGATGGAAGATAATAATGCTTTTGTATACGGATGTTGAGGAGTTGCATATAGACTTTTTTTAGGAGCTAGTTCTACCATATTTCCCAAATACATTACCCCTATCCTATCAGAAATATGTTTTACCACCGATAGATCATGAGATATGAATAGGTATGACATTCCAAATTCCTTCTTTAAATCATTCAACAAGTTTATTACCTGTGACTGAATAGATACATCCAGTGCAGATACAGCTTCATCACAGACGATAAATTTAGGTTTTAGTGCCAAAGACCTGGCTATTCCGATTCTTTGTCTTTGTCCTCCACTGAATTCATGAGGAAATCTATAGATCATATAGTCATCCAGCCCGCAAGTTTTCATTATTTTTTTTACATATGTTTCAAGTTCCTTGGATCCAGACTTATATATTTTGTGCTCTACCAGAGCTTCTCCAATTATATTTCCCACTGTCATCCTAGGATTTAATGATGAATATGGATCCTGGAATATTATCTGCATCTCACGTCTCAGAGGTATCATCTGTTTAACAGATAGATCAGTTATATCTTTACCGTCATAGATTATTTTTCCCGCTGTTGGATCATACAACTTAAGCAGACTTCTACCAAATGTAGACTTACCACAGCCTGATTCTCCTACTATTCCGATAGTTTCCCCTTCGTATAAGGCCATGTCTATTCCGTCATTTGCCTTAACAAATAATTTTTCACCATTTTTTCTTTTCCCGGTAGGAAAATATTGTTTAAGCCCTTTAGTTTCTAATATTATTTTTCTATTTTCCATCTCTCTGCTCCTTATTTGGATAGAAACACCTGATCAGATGATTAGGTTCTACCTCTACAAGATTTGGTTTTTCGTCTATACATTTTTGAGTAGCAAACTTGCAACGAGGTGCAAACCTGCAGCCTATTGGAAGGTTCAATGGATGGGGTACACTTCCATCTATTTGGTCTAGGTATTCCACTTCCTCATTTAGTTTCGGAATGGACTTCAATAATCCTTCCTTATACGGATGGGAAAACTTTGAAATTTTTGAGAATAATATTTCTACTGGAGCTTTTTCTACCGCTTCTCCTGTATACATTACCACTACATCGTCAGCTAGTTCTGCTATAGCTCCTAAGTCATGAGTTATAAATAATATAGCTGTATTATGCTTTTTCTTCAGGTCATTCATAAGGTTAAATATCTGTGCCTGTATAGTTACATCTAGTGCAGTTGTCGGCTCATCAGCGATAAG
>DAOUPY010000513.1 GCA_030625925.1 Fusobacteriaceae bacterium
ATACTCTGTAGGAGTGTATGGAGTTCATCCATATATGCTTATGAATTATAATAAGACTTTGGACAATGTATTTACACTGGCTCATGAACTGGGGCATACTATGCATACCCTTCTTTCCAGTGAAAATCAACCATTTGCTACTCATGGCTATACTATTTTTGTAGCTGAAGTGGCTTCTACATTCAATGAGAGGCTGTTACTCGATCATATGCTGAAAAACACAGAGGATCCCAAGGAAAAGATCGCGTTATTACAACAAGCCATCAGGGGGATAACAGGAACATTTTATTTTCAATCTCTTTTGGCGGATTATGAGCTCCAGGCACATAGATTGATTGAGGAAGGAAAGCCCGTAACTCCAGATGTTCTGAGTGAAATTATGGCAGGTCTATTCAGAGAATATTATGGAGACTCTATAGAGACCGATAAGATAATGGAAGTTTTATGGGCTAGGATACCACATTTCTTTAATTCACCGTATTATGTATATCAATATGCTACTTGTTTTGCCTCATCATCGGTGTTTTATGACAGGATAACTGGTGAAAACTATAGTGCGAAGGAGAGGGAAGAGGCTCTAGAAAAATACCTTACTCTTTTAAAATCAGGTGGGAATGATAGCCCTATGAATCAGTTGAAAAAAGCAGGTGTAGATCTTTCTAAGAGGGAGACTGTAGAAGCAGTTACTGTGGATTTAGATAAACTTTTAGATCAATTAGAAGAGGAAATAACAAAACTGGAAAAATAAAGAGAGTTTTTTAATTAGTGAGAAAATCAGTTAATAATAGAATGATTTTTTGTAGAATAGTAGACCGATATAAAGTCAAAGTGTTTTATAATCTGGTAAAAGTGTAATGATTTGTAGAAAAATTATGTTAGTTATGATACAATGCTCTAGTTATACTTAAATATTAAACTAGGGAGATGAAAGATTCATGAAAAAAATTATATTATTGTTTACTTTATTATCAGCATTATTATTAACAAGCTGCAGTTCTTTAAACCCTGCAGAAAAGCAACAAGTGCTTAAGCTTAAGAGTCTAGGGATAAAGGAAGATTCTTTAGGGACAAACAGTGCAGCAGTAGCAGGTGCTCTTAATTTATTACCTGGTGGAGGAAACTTTTATCTAGGGCAGACAGGAGCAGGGATTGGGAACTTATTATTCTGGCCTATTTCTCCAATATGGGGTGTTCCACAAGCTATGATAGATGCTAAAACTATAAATACAAAGGAAACATTAGCTTATTACAACTACAATCCAGAAGGAAAGAAAGAGATAGCTAAAAGAGAAGGGAAATCAGAAACAAATTATTCTACAGATTCTGAACTAGAAAAAGTAAAAAAAGATTTAGAATTGATGAAGTTGAAAAACGAGATCAGAGATGAAATTAGACATGAAGTTAGATACGAAACTACAAGAAATAAATAATTAAGTTTTAAACTTATAAGTTGTAATAATTAAAAGGTGAGGGTGACTCAGGTAGAAAATCTGCTTATGAGTTGCCCTCTTTTGTATAGATTTTATAAAAAAGCAACGTGACGTTGTATCCAGAAAAACAACAACGGAACGCCACATCCAAAGACTATAAAAAAAGACGAGAAATTAATCTCGTCTTTTACTATTTTATTATTAATTACATATATATTCCGATTCCAGGTCCGATAGGTAATCCTAACATCATCCATA
>DAOUPY010000377.1 GCA_030625925.1 Fusobacteriaceae bacterium
CCTTATCGCCTGTGGCGAAATTAAAAATTCAAATCTATCTTGTCCAATACTTCATCCTTTATCTCTATAATTTCATTATCTTTTTTATATACTCTCGGAACTCTTTTACTTACATTGCATAGGACTTCATAACTTATGGTCCCCAATATATTTGCTATATCCTCTGGAGTTACTCTATTGTACTCATCTTCTCCAAATAGGATAACTTCATCTCCTCCCTCTACATCTAAACCTGTAATATCTACTACAAATTTATCCATACAGATGGCTCCAGCTACCTTTGCCACTGCATTTTTACCCTTGATAATTACTTTTGCCTTATTACTCAGTCCACGACTATACCCATCTGCATATCCGATCGGTATCAATCCTGTTCGAGATTCTCTGTTTACTGTATATGTAAGTCCA
Source organism: Fusobacteriaceae bacterium (assembly GCA_030625925.1). Classification (GTDB taxonomy): domain Bacteria; phylum Fusobacteriota; class Fusobacteriia; order Fusobacteriales; family Fusobacteriaceae; genus Psychrilyobacter. The sequence goes on from DAOUPY010000377.1 coordinate 409, forward strand.
TAACTTATTGATTCACCTTTTTCCAACGTTCTTATATGATAGATCTTACTATGGAGCGACATTACCTGTTTCAGATCTATCACCTTGTCTTTCTCCTGTACCTCCGATGGATAGTGTCCATACATGAGGAGCCCTGCTCTTACCATGTCATAGTTAAACTCTGGCAGGTCTAATATAGCAGCACTGTTTGACACATGTTTTATTGGTATTTCTACACCTAATTTTTTCAGCTCATCTATTATATATTTAAATTCCTCTACCTGTTTTATGGTGTACCATTTGTCTGCCTCATCAGCTACTGCAAAATGTGTATAGACTCCCTCTAAATATAAGTTATCCATCTCACTTATCTCTTTTATAACTTCTACAGTTCTATATTTTATAGGTAAGCCTACCCTATGCATTCCTGTATCCACATTTATATGTACCGCAATTTTTTTTCCATGTAATTTAGCTAACTTATCTAATACTTTAGCCTGTCTAAGGGAATATATTGTAGGAGTTATATCCCATTTAATTACCTCCTCTAAATTAACATCTGGAGTATATCCCAGTAATATAATCTGTATCTCCTTGTCTTTGTTTCTTATCTCTATAGCTTCCGATAATACTGCCACTGCAAATTTATTTATATTCTCTGCCTTTAGTGTATCTATCACTCCCAAAGCTCCATGACCGTAAGCATCAGCTTTTACTACTGCCATGACTTCAGTTCCTGGTTTTATATGTTTTTTTATCTCTCTCATATTATGCCCTAAATTATCTAAGTTAACCTCTACCCAAACTGGTCTTTTAACATTTAATTCCATCTTTTTACTTCACACTCCTAGTATCTTTTTAATACATATATTTTATATCTTTTTAACATCATATTCATAATATATTAAACATAGGAACATAACAATTTTTTTATTTAAAATAAATGTTACAAATAAAGAGCTCTCAACTATCATTATTAATTTTATGTCATCTATATACTCATCGAATAGATCTTCCACTCTTATATTAATACATTTTACACCTAAATCCAAACTTTTTGTCTAAAAATTAATCATTTGAGTTTATTTTAACATATAATAACTTCTAATATATATATATAATATATGTGTTTTATAGCATTTCCTAATGAACTTCTCATTTTTTAAGCAAGATAAAAACTTCACTATTCAAAAAATGAATGAATCCTCATTTTTTCTATCAATAAAAAAAAGGTATAGACAAATTAAGTCTATAACCTTCTCACTTTTATAACACTAAATATTTTTTTATGTCTTCAGCTAATTTTTCTAAATTTACTTCTTCTACATCTACAATCTTTTCATTCATCACTATTTGAATTTTTTTCTTTCCCTTAGCCTGAGAGTATCGTGAAAATAAATTTTGAGCTAATGCAATTTGATCTTCAGTCAGATTTCCATATCCTACGATAGCCGGTCCCGGAGTCCCTGCTCCTGCGATATACAGACTTCCATATTCTTTGTATTCAGAAAGTTTAAAGTTATCATCCTTTTCCCTTCCAACAAATAGATATTTATTACTCTCTAATCTAAAGAATCTTCCTCTTTTTATCAGGTGAAATAAGAATGAGTATTTATCCTCTAAGAATCCATCCTCTTCCAAAGTTCTTAATCTTTTAGAATAATTTGGTTCTGTCAGCATACAGCCTCCACCAGGAGTTGGATATTCAACAATACCCCACTGTTCTACCAATTCCAATTGAAGTTTTCTACTTCTCCCATTAACATCCATCAATTGTTCCCTATCGATCCATCCTAATTCCTCTGGTTTTGTGATAGGCAATAATTTAGCAGATAATGGTCTTACGATTAGTTCTCCTAGTTCTACACCTGATAATTTTTTAACTCTATTTAATGAACTAAAATTTTGAGACATGGGTCTTTGTCCTAAAACCTCTCCAGATATCAAAAAACTAGCTCCATATTGTTCCAATAATTCTCCCGCTTTTTCAAACATAAGTGCATGACAATCGATACACGGATTCATGTTTTTTCCCCTTCCACTTGGAGGATTTTTTACCAGTTCTGTATGGAGTTCACTAAAATCTATATATTCTAATTTTACTCCCAATTGTTTAGCCATATTATCTGCTTTTTCATTTTTCCCACCGAAAAAATGAGATACAAAATTAAGTGCTATAACCTCTATCCCTTGCTTTTGTACCAGCTTAATTGCTAAGGTACTATCTAACCCACCTGAAAAAAGTGCTAATGCTTTCATATTTGTTCCACCGTCCTTTTAAAATGCTCAAGGAGT
>DAOUPY010000295.1 GCA_030625925.1 Fusobacteriaceae bacterium
ATCAGAGGGCTCTCTCTTTTCCTCACAACCTTTGTTATAAATAAGGTTGCTTTTGATGGATTCAGCAGACTGAGGAAAGATGTGTTTAGATAAACCCTCTCTCTTGTTTTCTCTCCCCCTCAACAGGGGGAAAGAACGCAAGTTTGAAAGTTTTAACCATGAATTTACACGAATATATTCTTTTATCTAAATGTCACAAATTTTAGGCAGATTTATAAGTTTCTCATATATTTAAAAATGAGCTGCAAAAACAGCTCATTTTTTATAATTTTTATTTATTTATATATGATTACTCCGATTCAGGTATTTTCTCTATTTCACCTTCCTTTTTTCTAGAAAAAATACTTAACATAGAAGATATTATAATTATTGCTAATGTTATAGTTATTGTATGATTAGCAACAAACAATGAAACTAAGCCAAACATCCCACTTGATAAGCTGTATAGCTTTATTGCTTTATAAAATCCATAACCTGAACCTAAAATTAATGCCGTTGTTTTTCTATTTTTAACCTTAAATACCAGTAACAATAAATAAGATATTAAAGCTATTATTCCTATTCCCAGTAGAGTATCTAAATCAAAATTTCTTAAACCTATTCCCCACTGTATATTATATCTTTGAGCTTCAATAAAATTAAATATTAAACCTATAATTGATAGTATCAACACTATTTTTTTCAAAATACACCTCCTTTTTTTCCAGTGTATTTCCCATATATGGCATACGCTGGAAGTAGATTGTCATTTATTTTCTCATTTCTTTATAATTGTATGTAAAACCATCAGCATTTATTGTTATATTGTGTGTTGTTGAATATTTGCTATTTAGTATCACTCTAATATTTCCCCCAGAAGCTTTTAAGAAGTTAACCACCGTGCTATAATGTTTATCACATTTCCAATTATATACACATAAACTATCCGTTAAGGGAACACTTATTGTTTTACCCTTTGAATTTCTCATTTGTAATGTACCACCACCAATGAATTTAGCCTCACTAGATCTTCCGTTCCTTCTACCATATTCATAACTACGGAAATCTATACCCGATTTAGATACTAATATTCTACCTTCTAATACATCATTCCTTGTTGCACTATTTGAGAACTTAGAGTCTGTATAATCAACCCATGTATATTTTTCTTTTGTTTTATCACCAAAATCATCTACAAATGTGCTAACTTTCCAATCACCTTTTAATTTCCTTATTTTTTCCAGCTCCTCAGCTCTCTCCCTTGCATGTCTAGCGGTCTCTTCTGCCCTTTTTATTTCGATCTGCTTCAATTCTTCTAATCTCTCGTTAATCTCCGCTTCTTGCTCCTCCGTCAACGTGTACTTTTCAGTGTTTTGTGTGATAAGATTTATAGTTGAATACTCTATGATCTTATTAAATTCTTGTGCTTCCATCGGTGGTAATTTTTCCTCTCCGCACCCTGTCAATCCTAAACTTGCTACTATCACTAATCCCATTAATATCTTTTTCATTTTTATATCCTCCTTGATCTAATTTAATTAATACCATTATCAATGGCATATTCTACAACCGCAGCACTGTCTATCTCATATAAATAGTTGCTCTTATCTCTTTTCAATTTGTTTATTTTCTTTCGTAAAACATGTTGCTCTTCATTGCAATTTTTTAACACTGGAAGGCAATCAAGCATAGAAGCTATGATGTTGTGTCCTGCAATCTCAAATATTTCATCAATGTTTTGTCCCAAGATGTGAATATCTGTCTCCGCCGTGTATTTCTTTTGTAATCCCTCGAATGTTATAACCGTAACGTTGTACCTTTCTTCTATTAATTGTAATTGATTATCAGTAAGGTTAGCTCTCACCCTCACTCTTTTCTCTACCTTTTCCGTGTAATATTTTCTATGTGCTTCTCTCTGTTCTTTCACACTGTTACTTTTCTTTTCAATGCTAAAAATATTCCCCAATAATTTTTTAATCATTAATCAACGCTCCTGTTTGGTTTATTTTATTTTTGATTTCACCGTATATCTATCTGTATTAAAGGTAAATTCATGTACTATAGAATGCTTCCCTGTGATAATTCCCCTAATATTCCCTTTAAACTTAACAATATAATTTTTATAGTTTTAGCCTCATAATAGTCCTAATCAATATTTTTTTCATCTTCTCTCCTTTTCCCACATTAATTTTTTTTAATTTATTATAACATTCAAAATATTTACTCGCAACGAAGTTTCACTTAAAACTATGTTAATTTATTATAGTTTTCTTTCATACCTATTCTTCAAAACTAATTCTCTCTATAAATTTTATAATTATGGTAATATATAACTATAAAAAACATTCAAAATATTATTGCAGATTCGCGAAAATTCGTGGTTACAGATTTTTTCTCGGTATTCTTAGTTCTAAAAAAACAAGACTTTAAATCCGTTTAATCTGTACAAAAAAAAATTAAATTTATAGTAAAATATTAGGAGGCATATATGGAAACAAGATGGATACATAAAGATATACACAATACAAAACAATTTGAGTCCCTGGGACTCAGTAAGGATTTTCTTAATATCATGATAAATCGTGGGATAGATACCCATGAAAAGATAGAAAAATTCATTCATCCAAAGATCGAAAATATAGTTTCGCCCTTTGAATTTTCCGATGTGAAAAAATCTGTAGATAAAATCATAGAAATGGAAAAAGCCGGAAAAACTATATTTATCTATGGTGACTATGACGTAGACGGAATAACCTCTACTTCCCTCTGTTATCTGGCTCTAAAAGAACTGGGTTATAAGGTAGATTACTATATCCCTTTGAGAGATGAGGGATACGGGTTAAACAAGGGATCTCTATCTCATATTCGGGAACAGGGAGGAGATCTGGTCATTACTGTGGACTGTGGTGTTTCATCTGTAGAAGAGGTCGAATATGCAAACTCTATAGGATTGACAGTCATCATCACCGACCATCATGATATAAATAATATCCTGCCCCCTGCATATGCTGTAGTTAATCCCAAAAGGGAGGACAACTCCTACAACTTTAAATATCTTGCCGGAGTAGGAACTGCATTTATGCTGATGATGGGACTCTATGAAACTTTAGGCAGAAAGGATGAGATCTATCAATATTTGGATATCGTTGCCATTGGTACCATTGCCGATATAGTTCCCCTAAAAGCAGAGAACAGGATTTTTACTAAATTAGGCTTAGAGCAATTAAAGCGTACAAATCATTCTGGATTACAGATCTTACTTCAGACCATCTTTGATGATTTGGAAGTGAAAAAATTCAATACCTATGATGT
>DAOUPY010000365.1 GCA_030625925.1 Fusobacteriaceae bacterium
ATCCCCTTCGATTATTCAGGACCATTGAGCTGGCAGGGAGGCTGGACTTCGAACTATCGGAGGATCTAAAGGCATTAATCTCAACAAATTTCCCCACAATTCAAAAGATTCCCCGGGAAAGAATCATGGGGGAATTGGAGAAAATTCTTTTATATCATAGGAAGCCTTCTAAAACTTTTAGGCTCCTGGATGAAGTAGGGGGAGTGGCCGTCTTATTTCCAAACCTATATCAGTCTAAAAAAATAACCCAAGATAAGGTTTTTCATCCTGAGGGAGATGTTTTCACCCATACCCTTATGACCCTCGATATCCTAAAACCCATTGATAGAACAATAGACCTTATGCTGGCACTTTTATTTCATGATATCGGAAAAAATCTTACACAGAACACCAATTTTAAAGGTCACACCAGAGTATCCAGAGATATGTTTTTAGGTTTAATAGGTAATTTTACAAAAAACAAAAAACTGACATCTTCTGCTTCCGATTTGATTTTTTACCATGCTGCTCCATTGATATTGATGTTAAACAACAAGGTCAATAAGGTCACCGTAAGAAAATTAGCTATCCATGTAGATATTCCCAAACTCCTCAAAGTCTATAAAGCTGACGTTTTAGGGAGGGGACAGTTAGATAACTCTCAGGAACTAGATAACATCCAAAAGATAAATTCTATCTATCTCGAGATAAAAGACGACCTCATTCCTATGATCAGTGGTAATCACCTCCTTTCGTGGGGATATCACAGAGGAAAGAATTTTAAAAAGATCCTAAACTATCTATATAGACTACAACTAGAGGAAAAATTCACCAGTATAGAGCAAGCAAGGGAGATTATTGAAAATAATCGATCTAAATTTGTAGATTTAGATCAAAATATTGGATCTTAGTCTGATTTGAAAACAAAATTTAAAATAATAACAAAGAAAAGCTTTGAATATTTACAAAAATATCTAATTATGATATTCTTGTACTATAATGATTAGGAGGATTTATGAATTTTTTTAAAAAGATGTTACTTTTAACCATCTTACTTTCCTTTATAGGATGTTCTAAAAACGCCTATGTCAGAACCATTGAAAAAGGGTATAGTAAGAGCAAGGAAGATCCTACAGTTTATATTAAAGATGGTGAGGAATCAATCTACACTAAGAAGAAAATAAAATATTCAGCTCACGAAAACCAACACTTCCTAGTGTTGAAAGAAGATAAAAAGACCCAGGAAAAAACTTTGTACCTGGCATTAAAATACAGGGGAGATGACTGGATCTATATGAATGGTCTGGATTTAATCTCTGATGAAACTTATCATATGAATTTTATGGCTAGAAAGTTAAATACAGCATTTTGGAAAGACAGGTCAAATCTTATAGATTCCATTGAGGAGTATATAGCATTTGCTTTAAAACCTCAGGAGATCAATGCTCTAAAAAAATGGCTGCTAGTGGATACGGCAAAATAAAGTATTATAGCGAGATAGATAATAGATCAGCAACAACAATAATAACTACACAAGAGATTCAAAATATGAGTGAGATCTTAAATCTATACTCTAAATAAAATATAAGGGTCACTGCCCTGTCAAAGGAGAGATATTATGTCAATTAAATTAAAACATTGTTTAGCATCACATGTAACAAAATTCAATCCTCAAAGTCGTGGATTTGATATAGCAGGGCAATTTGATAGCTTGATTCAGCCTATTTTCCCAATTGGAATGCCTAGCTTATCTATATACTTAGCATTTGAAGGATTAAGCAGAGACACCAATTTTGAGATGAGAATCAACAGTCCTAGTGATGAATTATTATCCAGTGGAGAGTTACCAGTTCCTACAGATATGTTTGGTCATGGTAGAAAAGTAATCAACATTGAAAAATTTGTTATCGCTGAAAGAGGAACATACACACTAGATATCTTGGAAAAAACTCCCAGCGGATTAAAGTTTTTAATGACTGAAAATCTATTTACTACATCTTACCCGCCTAAAAGACAATTTCAAGATGGAGAAGTTGAAGCTATCTTAGCTTCTAAAGAGAAAATCATTAGAACCATCAAGAGTGATTTTAAACCAGTTGATGTAGAGACTACTGTAAAGTTACAGCTAAGCTTAGATATCAATGAAAAGGTGGAAGAAGGACATATCTTATTTCCTGAAAACAACACCCTTACTATTGAAGAAAATGAATATGATCTTACTGGATTGAGAAGAGAGATGGAATGGATGTTTGGAAGACCTATCCCTGAACAGCAGCCTCAAAACGAAGAAGTGGCTGCAGAAGAAACAAAATAATATATATCTAATATAGATGACAAAAGAGGGTGACTCATAAGTAGATTTTCTACTTGAGCCACCCTCTTTTTACTTATTTATTTAGCTACATTTCCGCTTACATTGAGTACATCCCAAGTTTTTGCAAATGGAGGAGCATAGCAAAAATCCATCATTCCTAACTCTGAGGTTTTCAGCATAAAATTTAGATCTAAAAAACCATCTAAAACACTTCTTGCTAAAACAGATATATTTTGTTGGGAATATTTTTCTGACAATATAATTATCCCATCTATTTTTTCAAAATTTCCCCTTAAAATAGAAATCATTATTTGCTGCTATTTTTCTTCCCAGCCTTTACCTCGGTTTCCCTTTTAGAAGTCCACATTAAAAATTAAGTTTTAGTTACACTTAATTTATATAATCGTGGAATCTCCATAAGAAGGAAGAGTTACTTCTTCTC
>DAOUPY010000351.1 GCA_030625925.1 Fusobacteriaceae bacterium
TGCCCAACTCACTCAAAAATGCTTATGTAGCTATAGAGGATAGAAGATTTTATAGTCATCATGGATTTGATGTTTTGGGAATGGGAAGAGCTATGATAGTAAATATAGTTACCATGAGTAAAGCCCAGGGAGCCAGCTCCATAACTCAGCAGTTAGCCAAGAATGCCTTTCTTACCAATGAAAAAAGGCTCATGAGAAAGGTAAAGGAAGCCATAATTACAGTTCAATTAGAAAGAGGATACACCAAAGATGAGATTTTGGAAAAATATATGAATGAAATATATTTTGGATCAGGGGCCTATGGAGTAAAAACAGCGGCTAGAGCATTTTATGGTAAATCTGTAGAGAACATAAATACAGCTGAAGCTGCACTCTTAGCCGGGGTGCCTAATAGACCAAATAAATATAACCCTAGAAGACATTTAAACAATGCTGTTATTAGGGGGGAATTGGTTCTTTCTCAAATGAAAAAATACAACCTTATAGACGAAGAAGAGTATGAAAATGCATTATCTCAAAGATTTTATAATGAAGGTAACTTACCAGAAGAATTAAAAGACATGTCTATGGAGGAGTTATCTAAATTAAATGTTACTGTAATAAAAAGAGTAAGTAAAAAAAGGAGTTATAAGACTCCTGATTTCACCAATATAGTAGAGAAAAAATTATTTAAATTATTTACAGAAAAGCAAATATATGAAGAGGGTTTACAAGTGTATACCACTCTAGACATAGGAATGCAAAAAGCAGCTAAAGCGGCATTTGAGAACTATGAACCATTGAAAGCGAATAAAGAGCTAGATGGGGGAATGGTAACTATAGAAGCTGACACAGGCTATGTAAGAGCGGTTATAGGCGGTAGAAACTTTAAGTCTGGAGATTATAATAGAGCTATCTACGCCAAAAGGCAGCCAGGATCAGCTTTTAAACCATTTGTTTATTTTACAGCTCTGAGACTGGGTTATCCCATGAATACAGTTATTGAAGATACACCATTGGAATTTGGTGAATGGAAACCTAGAAACTATGGGGAAAAATTCAGAAAAAATTTCACTCTCTTAGAGGGAATGGAAAGATCTGTAAATATAGTGGCAATAAAAACGCTGCAAAAAGTCGGACTTAAAAATCTAGGTAAAACTGTAAAATTAGCAGGGGGGGGAGATATAGAGATCCCTCAAAATTTGACAGCAGCACTAGGAACCATGGTAGTAACACCATACGAACTTTCAAGTTTATATCTGCCCTTTGCAAATGGTGGGTATAGAGTAAAACCTCAGTTTATTACCCAAATAAAAAATAGATATGGAAAGGTAATATATCAGGAACAGATAGAACAAGAAAGGGTGTTTGAAGGTGAGGATGTAGCTCTCATCACTCATATGATGAAAGATGTTGTAAACCTTGGTACAGGTAGAAATGCAAGGGTAAAAAAAGATGGGAAATATATTGTACAAGGCGGGAAAACAGGTACAACCAACAGGCAGAGAACAGCCTGGTATGCCGGAATAACTCCTAAGTATGTTACTACGGTATATATTGGCTATGATGATAATAGACCCATGGATAAATTTGCAACTGGTGGTGGCCTCACAGCGAAATTATGGGGGAACTACTATCAAATGTTAGTAGATGACGGGTATGATACTGGTAAAGAGTTTAATCATATTGCTGACGGATTAAAAAATGGAAAGCTTAGTAAAGTGTTGATTGATTCTAAAAATGGTAGATTAGCAGATTCTACATCTGGCTGGAGTAAAAGATGGGCCTTATTTAAAAAAGGGACTGAACCAGTAGAGATGGCATCTGTATATAATTCAGATTTCAATGATTTTTTTGTTAAATCCGATGAAATTATCATGGACAAGGTAGAAAAGACAAAGGAATCTCAAGAAAATATAGAACAGAATGAAAAAAATATAAATTCTGACTCTATGTTTAAAGATCTCTTTGGGAATTAAAAAATTAAATATTTTAAATCCACTATTGTGGTAGATGTTCGAAAAATCCATCTATAAAAAACCAAAGACTATGTGTAGAGGTCGAATTAATCTACACTTTTTTTGGTATGCTTTTAGGGGGGATTTTATATCCCCTCTTTTTATATTTAAAAGAGATAATTTTGACACAGATAAGAGGGATTAAAAAAATCAGAACTTAATTTGGATCAAAATAACAAAAAAGGAGAAATAAATATGCAAAATATAATACTTTGGTTTGTAATGTTGTTGGTTAACTTTGGATTCATCCTGTATTTTTATAAAGCTTATGGGAAAAATGGTCTATATGCTTATATACCTGTAACTATAATACTCGCTCAGATACAGGTGAATAAAGCCATAGAGATAGGTGGGATGTCATCTACTCTGGGAAATATAATGTTTGCGTCAAGTTTTTTAGTGACAGACATATTATCGGAAAAATATGGTTTAAAGGCAGCTGCCAAGGGAGCTAAGATAGGTCTTATGAGTAATATAGCAGCAACTATAATACTGCAGGTCTCAGTGGCTTTTGAGCCCAGTACAGCTGATTATTCACAAATAGCCATGGAAACGTTATTTGGGCCATTATCGAGGTTCACAGCAGTAGGGCTCATTTGTTACTGGATGTCACAAAATATAGATATCCACCTCTTTGAAAAACTAAAGAAAAGGTTTCCAGAAAATAAACATCTTTGGTTGAGAAATAATGGAAGTACCATGTTGAGCCAATTTGTAGACACAGCAATTTTCACATATTTAGCCTTCTACTTGAGTTTTGACTTCTTAGGGTTCTCATATGTAGGATTTTATGATTTTAAGACGTGTTTAGAGATATTTACAACTACATACTTGATGAAGATTGTAATAGCAACCTTTGATAC
>DAOUPY010000218.1 GCA_030625925.1 Fusobacteriaceae bacterium
GTATTTTCAAGTTTAGACTTTATGATCCCGCAGCCTGATAATATGTGGATAAAGGTAGGATTGAAAGCTGTATTAAGAATTGTGTTTATGCCGTTAGTTGCAGGCTTGGCTTATGAATTCCAAAAATACAGCAGTAAACATTTGGAGAATCCGATGTATAAGATGATAGCGGTACCAGGGCTTAGTTTACAAAAGATAACAACTAAGGAGCCGGATTTAGAGCAGTTAGAAGTAAGTATGGTGGCCTTGAGGGTAGCTTTGGGCTTAGAAGTGGATAATGCAACAGAAGTTTTTGAATAAGTATTTATAGGAGGGGAGATTGCCGTGAGAGCAATTTCTCCTTTTTTTGTAATTATATAGAAAAGGGACTTTTAAAAGTCCGATAAACTTAGTATAATGAAGAGTAAAAAATTAATTAGAACTCTTTCCTTGTTGTCGGTTTTTCACAACTACCAAAATCAAGTGTAATTAAAACTTGATTTTGGATGTGAACTCTCAAATTAGAGAAAACTATCGCTTAATATTGTAGCTTTGGTATCTTTTTGACATCGTAAATTTCTTATAACTAGAAGAAATTTTCGTACTCGTCAATCAGTTCAGATTATGAATTAAATTTTTAATGAAGTTAATTCAGATAATCATGAAAACCCTATAAAAAGGATGAGTTAAAATAAGGAGTGGGAATATAAGATGAAAAAGATAGAGGAAGTAATCGTAATAGGTGCAGGATTAGCAGGAAGTGAAGCAGCGTACCAGCTGGCTAAAAGAGGAGTAAAGGTAAAATTATACGAGATGAGACCTGTAAAAAATACAGAGGTTCACACTGGAGATAAATTTGGAGAATTAGTTTGCAGTAATTCATTTGGTTCAAATTTATTATCTAATGCATCTGGTCTAATGAAGGAAGAGCTTCGTATGATGGGATCACTTTTGGTAGAAGTAGCTGATGAAACTCGTGTGCCAGCAGGGCAGGCATTGGCAGTAGGTCGTGAAGAATTTGCTGAGATGATAACTGCGAGACTGGAAGCAGAGGAAAATATAGAGATAATAAGGGAAGAGTTAACAGAAATTCCAAAGGATAGCTATGTAATAATAGCCAGCGGGCCATTGTCATCAGAGGGAATCACAGGTGAAATTTTAAAGTTAACAGGTGGAAGTAATCTATACTTCTATGATGCAGTAGCTCCTATAGTAACTTTGGAATCGATAGATCAAGAGAAGGTTTATTACCAATCTAGATATGACAAGGGAGATGGAGAATATATAAACTGTGGGATGACAAAGGAAGAGTACGATAATTTCTATCACGAGTTAATAAATGCTGAAAGATCACCACTTAAAACTTTTGAGGAAGAAAAAGTTTTTGAAGCTTGTATGCCTGTGGAAAAAATGGCCAGCAGAGGAGAAAAAACACTATTATTTGGGCCTCTAAAGCCAAAGGGGTTAACAAATCCACATAAAACAGAAAAAGACTATGCAGTAGTTCAATTGAGACAAGATGATAAAGACGGAAAATTATATAATTTGGTAGGGTTTCAAACTAACTTAAAGTGGGGAGAACAAAAAAGAGTATTCCAAATGATTCCAGGATTAGAAAATGCTGATTTCATAAGATATGGAGTGATGCATAGAAATACATTTATAGATTCAACAAAATTATTAAATAAAAGTTTAAATTTGAAAAATAATGAGAAAGTCTTCTTTGCTGGTCAAATAACAGGAGGAGAAGGGTATGTAGCAGCTATGGCAACAGGGATGATGTCGGCTATAAACTTATACCACCATATGTTGGGAGAGAAGGAATTTGTATTGGAAGACTTAACTTCTACAGGATCGATAATTAACTATATCACTGAGAAAGGCAAGAAAGAATTCCAGCCTATGGGACCAAATTTTGGAATTGTAAGAGCATTGGAAGGGCCGAGAGTGAGAGATAAGAGGGATAGAAATGTAGCCTTAGGAGAGAGATCTGTAGAATATATGAAGGAAAAGATAAAGGAAATAAAATACTAGAAGAAAAGATAAAAAAAGCATAGAACACGGATGTTATTACATACACGGATAAAAAGCTATAAAGAAGCAGGATTTTTTAACTTTGGTTAAAACCAAGAGAAAATAAAATTTGTGGAAATCAGAGAATTTCTGTGTATCTCGAAAGAGATCCGCGTTCAATAGATTTTAATATTTTCTTAGTGAATTTAGTGTAAGTGTTTTGAATTTAAATAATCTTAAGAAATCTGTGTAATTCGTGACAAAAAAGGTTTTTATGGGTAGATTTAGAAAAAATGTCAAAAGGGGGTGTTGTAATTTTGGAAAAACTGATAAAAGAATTTATCTATTATGAACAGTTTGGGCAGCAAAAAAGTGAGAATACCATAAAATCCTATAAAAAAGATTTAGAACAATTTTTAGAATTTATTGTAGGGCATGAACTTATTGAAAATATAGGTGAGGTGGAAGAGTTGAGCTTGAGAGGTTTTGTGCTCTACCTGGGGACTATCAATATAAGTAAGAGGTCAATAAGTAGAAAATTATCTACCCTGCGAACTTTTTTTAAATATTTGAAAGAAAATGAGGTTATAGATAAAAATCCAATAATCCTTTTAAATAATCCGTCCTTTGTGAGTAAATTTCCAACTCTTTTAAAAAAAGAAGAGTTAGATGAACTGCGATCGGTGATTGATGTAACTAAAACTAATGGGATAAGGGATAGGCTCATCATAGAACTCTTATATTCTAGCGGGATAAGGGCAGGGGAACTGCTTTCATTGGGAGAAAATATAGTGGACCTGGAAGAACAGGAAATAAAAATAGTGGGAAACAGCAGCCGGACTGTTTTTTTTAGTCAGACGGCAAAGAAGTATCTAAAAGAGTATTTAAATGCAAAAAAAGAGAAATATGGTGAAAAATATAATTCTGATATCATCTTTGTAAATGGAAGCGGCACAAGATTAAGCGACAGGTCTTTACGTAGGATAATAGATAGATATGCCAAAAAAGCAATGTTGGAAAAAGAAATAAGCCCCCATACATTTAGACATACCTTTGGAGTATACTTGCTGGAAAAGGGGATGAATATTCACTTTTTACAGGAACTTATGGGACATACCAGTCCGGAGAGTACCAGGATATATGAGGAGCATATGATAGTAGTTCGAAGATCAACTGTTTAATTGGAAATTAATGATTGGTCACGGAGTTACACAGAGGAAGAGAAAGATGCACAGAGAAAATTACTGTGAGACTCATTTTCAAAACTCCGTGGATCTCTGTGTCAAAGAGAGGAGGAGTGTAATTGAAATTTAGAGCAACTACAATATTAGCGGTAAAAGACGGAGATAAGGTAGCCATTGCCGGAGACGGACAGGTAACCTTTGGAGACACTGTATTTAAAAATAAAGCAATAAAAATAAGAAAATTTTATAATGATTCAATATTAGCTGGGTTTGCAGGAGCAGCAGCAGATGCCTTTGCATTGTTTGATAAATTTGAAAATAAATTGGATGAATATGGTGGGAACCTAAAAAAAGCCTCGGTAGAATTGGCTAAGGAATGGAGATCGGATAAGGCTTTACGTGAATTAGATGCGATGCTGATAGTAGCAGATAAAAAAACTCTTCTGATTTTGTCGGGGACAGGAGATGTGCTAGAAACTGATGATGATATAGCAGCTATAGGTTCTGGTGGAACCTATGCCTACGCAGCAGCGAAAGCTCTGAAAAGACATACACAATTAGATCCTCATGAAGTAGTCTATGAAAGTCTTCAAATAGCAGGAGAGATATGTATCTTTACCAATACAAATATAAGTGTGGAAAAGCTGTATTGATTTTCCATAAAAAATTAGTAAACTTAAAACTGAGAAAATAATGAAAAATTATTAATTTTTAAATAAAAACTTTAGTCACGAATGACACAAATTTAAATTTATAGAGATTTAGATTTTAAAATCTGTGCAATCTGTGACAAAAAAAGTTTTAAAAGGAGTGAGATAGTGAGTTTTATAGTAGCAGTAGATGGTCCGGCAGGATCGGGAAAGAGTACCATATCAAAGATGGTAGCAGAAAAATATAGACTAACTTATCTAGATACAGGAGCTATGTACAGAATGATAGCTTTTACATCTATAAGG
>DAOUPY010000289.1 GCA_030625925.1 Fusobacteriaceae bacterium
ATATTTCTATCATTGTTTACTCCTTTTTCTTCCAATAGGGTGTTTAATGGGAATAGCATTTAAAAGATTTTTAGTATAATCTGTTTGAGGGGAAATAAATATATCCTCTGTCTCCCCAGCCTCTAAAATTTCTCCTTTAAATATTATATAGACTCTATCAGAAATTTTTTTTATTATTTTTAAATCATGAGATATAAAAATAATGCTTAAATTAAATTTTTTCTTCAATTCATTTAGTAAATCTATGATCTTAAGCTGAATTGTAACATCCAATGCAGAAGTTGGTTCATCAGCGATCAATACTTCAGGATCTGTCGAAAGAGTCTTGGCTATAGCAACCCTTTGCTTTTCCCCACCACTTAATTCACATGGATATCTATACATATAATCTTTAGAAAGACCACACATCTCCAACAGTTCAATAGCTCTCTCCTTCTCCCTTTTTTTATAAAGACCATTAACAATCATTCCCAATGTAACAATCTTTAATATATTCATTTTAGGATCTAAGGAAGAGTAGGGGTTTTGAAATATCATTTGAATTTTTTTATTTTTTTCAGTTTTAATAGAAATTTCTCCTGATTCTTTTTTTACCAAACCAAGTATAGCTTTTCCAAGGGTTGTTTTTCCAGAACCTGATTCACCAATTACTCCTACTGTTTCTCCCTTCTTCAAATAAAAAAATATATTCTTTAAAATTTTCTTATTTTGTAAACTTATATTTAAGTTTGAAATTTCAATTATTTTATTTTTCATTTCTCCCTCTCTATATTCTCGAGCTTAAAAGTTTTTTGCTGTATTGAGTCTCTGGATTATCAAAGAATTCAAAAACTTTCTTTTCCTCTAAAATTTCTCCATCATACATTACTGCAACACGATCTCCTATTTCAGCCACAACTCCAAGATCGTGAGTTATGAATAAAATAGATGTCTCTAATTTATCCCTAATTTCCAAAAATAATTTTAAAATTTCACTTTGAACCGTAACATCTAGTGCTGTAGTTGGTTCATCGGCTATAATAAGTTTAGGATTACAAAGAAGACTCATTGCAATCACAACTCTCTGCCGTTCTCCTCCACTTAATTCATGTGGATATTTTTCTAAAACATTTTCACATCCGTCTAATTTAACCAGAGAAATCATTTTTTTTATTCTTTTTTTTATTGAAATCCTATCCAAATTGGTATGGAGTTCTAAAACTTCTTTTAATTGAAAGTTGATTTTATATAGAGGATTCAATGCAGCTAAAGCATCCTGAAATACCATAGCTATTTGATTTCCTCTTATCTTGCAGATTTCTTTTTCTGAAATTTTCAATATATTTTTTCCATAAAATTCTACACTGCCCTCTATCTGTCCTCCAATCTCATCTATCATTCCCATTATACCCATACCTGTCAATGTCTTTCCGCTACCACTTTCCCCAATAAGACAAAATATTTCTTTAGAATTAATTCTAAAATTAATATTTTTTACAGGGATGAATCCATCTGAAAAATTTATTGTAAGATTTTTAACATTAATACTCATCTTTTTTTATCATCTCTCCTATCCAATTAACAGAAATTACCGTTATTACAATAGCTAACCCCGCCGGAACCCACATCCACCAATAATATTTTAAGATTCTCATACTTTGAGCTGCAGCTAACATATTTCCCCAGCTAGATTCAGGTACTCTAATTCCCATACCTAAAAAACTTAAAGATGATTCAGAAAGAATATTATAAGCTATTGCAAATATTGTCCCCACCAAAATAGTGGAAAAAAGGTTGGGAAGTATATGATAATATATTATCTGCCAATGACTGAACCCAGAAATTTTAGATGATTGAATAAATTCTTCGTTTTTTAAAGATAAAACTTTTGACCTGATTATTCTTGCAAGACCTGGCCAGGAAAGAGTTCCTAAAATTAAAATCAGATTAAAAATACTGGGCCCTGCAATTACTGTGACACTAAGAGCCATTATAAAAAATGGAAAGCACATTATAATATCAATAATTCTACTTATTACATAATCTATTATCCCACCAAAATATCCAGAAGATACTCCCAATAAAACAGCTATAGAAATTTGAACAAGTGTTGCCATTAGCCCGACTAAAAGAGAAACTTTCCCTCCATATAAAAACCTGGCAAATACATCTCTTCCCAGTTCATCGGTACCAAAAACATGATCTAAAGTTGGGCTAGAAGCCACAGCTACAGGGTCTAAGTCATAGATACTGTATTTAACAAAAAAAGGTGCTAAAATCAGTAAAATAAATATAAATAAAAGTATCCCTGCTCCTAAATACCCTAATTTTTTTGTATACATATAATCCTCCTAATACTCTATTCGTTTATCTATAACGACATATAAAATATCTGTTATAAAATTGGTTACCAATATCAGTATTGCTGTAAAAAGCAAAATACCCATAATAAGAGGATAATCTTTATTTATCACTGCCTCGTAATTCAATCGACCTATTCCTGGCCAAACAAAAATAGTTTCAGTTATAAGGGAACCCGACAAAAAAATTGGTAATTGTAAACTAAGAACTGTTATTATTGGAAGTATTATATTTTTTAACCCATGTCTAAAAACAACTTTATTTCTAGACAGCCCTTTCATCCGAGCTGCCTTCATATATTCTTTTTTCATAATTTCCATCATATTTATTTTTGTATATTTAGTCACTATAATAAATTGACCAATCCCCAAAACCAATCCTGGAAGGATCATATGCTGAGCAATATCCCAAAAATAGACCAACCCGGCTTTGTTACTTCCTAAAGAAATCATTCCAGAGGATGGAAAAAGTCTATAATTCAATGAAAATAGTTTTATAAATACCAATGCGTAAAAAAACGTTGGAATTGAAATCAATATAAATGAAATCCCTTCAATTAGATAATCAACTTTTAAACCATGTCTATTAGTAAGAGTTATTCCTAAGAATATCCCACAAAAACTACTGACAATAAATGAAAATCCTCCAAGTATTGCAGTATTTCCTATTTTTTCCAAAATAAGATCCGAAACTGATCCTCCAAACCTGATAGAATATCCCATATTTCCATGAAGTAAATTTAAAATCCACTTAAAGTATTTTATATATATAGGATCATAATAGCCTAATTTTTTAAACATCTCAACAGTCATTTCCTTGGACAAATTAGGGTCTATCATATAAGCATATGGATTACCTGGCTGCATTTGAATCAAAAAAAATACACCTAAAGTTATCCCTAATAAAATAATCAGTGCTGACCGGACTCTTTTCATTATGAATTCAGCCATTTTTTACTCCTCTTCCACATACCATTTTTCAACATCTAGCATATTTAAAAACGTTACAGGTGTAAAGTTTTTTAAATTAGATGA
>DAOUPY010000180.1 GCA_030625925.1 Fusobacteriaceae bacterium
GATGAATTCAAGAAAATTTCTGATGTTATAGTTACTAATCGTCTTTGCGATAAGTTGAGTGATGTGGTAGAAAAAATTTATACGAGAGATCTGTATAAAAGAGACTAAAATCTAAGATGATAGAACGCGAATGCTATCGCATACACGGAAGTGGCTCTGATGATCACAGATAATTCTAATTTTATGGTAAAAACCTAAGAAAAAAGATTGATCAGTGGTAATCAGAGGGTTTTCTGTGTGTATTGAAGATACCCGTATTCTATTGTTTTTGAATTGAAGGAATGGGATAGAACGCAAATGTCTATGACATACACAGATAAAAGCTATGAAGGGGCAGGATTTTTTTGTTTTTGGTTAAAACCAAGAAAAAGAATTATCAGTGGTAATCAGAGGGTTTTCTGTGTGTATCGAAGATACCCATGTTCTATTGTTTTTGAATTGAAGGAATGGGATAGAACGCGAATGCTATCGCATACACGGATAAGAGATATGAAAAAACAGGATCTTAATTTTGGGGTTAAAAGCAAAGCAATTATAGGAAATCTCAACTTATGATGTATATCATTAATTGAGGTGGTATGAATGGAATATGAAAAAATAACTTCAGATATTATCAAATCATTTTATAAAGTTTATAATACTTTAGGACATGGGTTTTTGGAAAAGGTCTATGAAAATGCACTATCTTTAGAATTAAAAAAATTAGGTTATATTGTAGGAACTCAAAAAGCTATTAATGTCTATTATGATGATCAAGAAGTAGGGAATTATTTTGCTGATTTACTAATAAATGATAAGATTATTTTAGAGTTGAAAGCTGTGGAGAATTTAAGAGACGAACATAAATTTCAATTGATTAACTACTTAAAAGCTACAGATATTGAAGTAGGGTTGTTATTAAACTTTGGGAAGAAGCCAGAAGTTAAAAGAGTTATATTTACAAATAAGAAAAAATAGATAATAGAACGCGGGTGCGAAGCACACATAGAAAAAACTCTGATGAACTTAGATAATTCTAATCTTATGGTTATAACCAAGAAAAAAAGAACTATCCTTTTAAATTAGAGATTTTCTGTGTGTATCGAAGATACCCGCGTTCCATTGTTTTTGAATTAAAGAAATAGAACGCGAATGTCTGTGACATACACGGATAAAAGCTATGAAGAATCAGGATTTTGAATTTTTTGGTTAAAACCGAGAAAAAAAGATTAATCAGTGTAGATCAGAGAATTTTCAGTGTTCGCAATATTCTTAGTTTATAAAATAAACTTTTATCTCAAAATTCTATGTTTATATAGTAAACTAATAGCATTTTGGTGATACTCCTTGCGAGTAGAGATATTGGTGATGCCCATATCGGGTAGTCTCGAAAGTGATCCGTGTTCTATGAATCTAAAAGTTTTAAAATTGAGGTTTTAACCTCTTTTTTTTGTGGTATAATTAAATTAAAGAGAAGTTTAAAGGGAGGTTGAAAATGATTAATTTGAGAAAAATAAATTCACTAAGAGATAAGCTGTCATCTTTGTATAGTGCTGAAAAAATTTATGTCTTTGGTTCCTATGCTTGGGGAGAGCCTACAGAGGAAAGTGATTTAGATTTATTGGTGATCACCAATAAATTTAAAGAATTAAGTTTAGGAAAAAGAATAGCCAAAGCTACCGATATCCTTTTTGAGTTAGATTTCCCTGTAGATTTAGTGGTAGAAACCTCAGATGAGTTTGATCGATTTGAAAAAGTAAGAGGAAGTTTAGAATATCAAGTAGAAAATAAGGGGGTTTTATTGTAATGGAGAAATGGAAACAGCTATTACTTAGAGCAAAGAATGACCTTATAACGGCTAAAAAAGGTTTGATAGAACCTAAGACTCTTGACACTTCTGCATATCATTGTCAACAATGTGCTGAGAAAGCAATGAAAGCATACCTTAATTATAAATATATAGATACAGAGGACAGAAGATTGAGAACACATAATTTACTGATGTTATTAAAGGTTTGTATATCTCAAAATTCAGGGTTTGAAAAATTGAAAAAAGCTTGTGGGATATTGAATCCGAATGATACTTTGTATAGATATTTTAATAGTTATCAGGTAATGCCAGAAGAAGACGAAATAATTGAATTAATTGAGTTAGCGGAAGAAATATATAATTTTGTAGTAGAATTAGTAGAATAGTGCTTCTAAAGTCGACCACTATAAACTTCAGTATAAAAGAAAGAAAAAAAACTCTGGGATCTCTGAGCCTCTGTGTTGGAAAAAGAATGATCAGTGCAGATCAGAGATTTTTCAGTGTGTATCGAAGATACCTGTGTTCTATTGTTTTTGAATTTTATGGTTAAAACCAAGGAAAAAGGTTAATCCGTGAAGATTAGAGGGTTTTCAGTGTTCGCAATATTCTTAGTTTATAAAATAAACTTTTAGAGATATTGGTGATGCCCATGTCGGGTAGTCTCGAAAGTGATCAGCGTTCTATGAATTTAAAAAGATTTTAAATTTGTGTAATTGGTGAAAATTCGTGATAAAAAAGAAGTAGGATCTAGAAATTTTCTAGATTCCATTTTGTTTTTTAATATTTCTAACTATGGTATACTGTAGTATAAATAAAGAAAAATGGAGGTAAAAATTTGAATAGAACAGAGATAATCCAAATAATAAAAGAACATGAAAAAACTATAAAATCTTTTGGGATAGATAAGATAGGTATCTTTGGATCATATGTAAAAGGAATTCCAAGTGAAGATAGTGATATTGATATATTAGTCAAATTTAAAGAAGTTTCTAGAATTTCAAGATCTTACTTCGGTTTAAAATTTTACCTAGAAGATTTGTTAAAAAAAGAAGTCGATCTATGTCGAGAAAAGGATTTAAGGGAAGAGTTAAAAGAAGAAATATTAAGGACTGTAATATATGTCTCGTAAATGGAAATTGAGAGTAGAAGATGCTTTACAGTCTATTTCTTATATTATAGAAGATACAAAAGGAATGTCTTATGATGAATTTGAAGAAAATAGGTTAGTAAGATAAGCTGTTGAAAGAAATCTTGAAATAATAGGGGAGGCTTTGAATAGAATTCCTGATAAAATACAAGAAAAATATCCTGAAATTCCATGGAGAGAAATAATAGGAATGAGAAATTTTGTAATACATCAATATTTTCAAGTTGCACAAGATATAGAGTGGGATATAATTACAAATGAATTAAGAGATCTGAAAGAAAATTTAATAAAAATAAGAAATAATGAATCGGATTAATTGTGATAAATGAATTCTTTCATTCTAGAGTTATAAAAGATTTGGATGAGTTTAAAGAGATGTTAGATGTGATAGTGACTAATAGATTGTGTGATAAACTGGTAGATGTGGAAGAAAAAATTTATACGATAGACCTGTTTGCACGGGATTAGATTTTTTCTTAGTTGAAAATGGCAAAGTGAAAGTTAAAACCTAAAGGGCAGATGAAAGTGGCTAATTAAAAGTTGATAGTTTGAACCTTAAAAATAGTTACTGGTAAATAATGGCAATTAAAAACTTATGAAGGTAGTTGAAAACAGAAGAAATTATAAAGTTACTTGTAAGTATAATCAAAACAAGTAAGGAAAATAGTTGAGAATTAAGAGTGCAGGAGACTGTGCTTTTTTTCTGAAAAAAACTAATTTTAATAATCGTATATCTTAGATTTTAAATCCATGTAAATCTGTGACAGAAAATAAAAAACTCCTGTGTAGTAGCAGTAGGAGTTTTTATCCTTCGTGTAATTCGTGACAGAGAAAGGTTTTAGATTTAGCCTGCACTCTATTAGTTAGCTAAAGTAAAATTCTATTTTTAAAAGGAGATTAACCTCTTTTTTTTGTGGTATAATTAAATAGCCCACTATTCCAGCGTGGTTTCTCCTTAGATAGGGATAAACTAAGAGGAGAGGGTGGAGTTTTGGAAAAGGCAGTGTGATTTTATGACCATTCAAGAAAAAATAGTCGATTATTTTTTTGATAAAAAACCTAAATTAATATATCTGTTTGGCTCCTATGCAAAAAATATTAACAGGGAAGAAAGTGATGTAGATATAGCTGTTTTGCTAGAAACTCCAATGGCTCCAAAGGACAGATATAAATATAAGATGGAATTAGTAGATTTACTGGAGAAAGAAGTAGATTTGATAGATCTGTCAGATGTAAATATTATTTTGAAACATCAGATTGTAACCACAGGAAAGAATTTATTTTATAGGACTAAATTAGAAAAAGATGAGTTTAAATACGGGGTTATATCCTGTTATTATCAATATAGAGAAGATATAGAAATAGTAAAAAAAAGTATAAAAAAGCGGGGGCATGTATGGAAGAAGTAATTTTAGTAAAGATAGAGTCCATAGAAAAATGTATAAGAAGAATTGAAGGAAAGCTGGCTTTACAAAATTTTGATATGGAAGATTATGATATTCAGGACATAATTGTTCTAAATCTTCAAAGAGCCTGCCAGCAGAGTATAGATCTTGCAATGTTTTTAGTTGCAGAATTGAGTTTAGGAATTCCTAAAGACAGTGTAGGAGCTTTTAGTCTTCTTAAAGAAGAGGGGATTATAAGCGAGGAGATATTTAAGGCTATGAAGGGTATGGTGGGATTTAGAAATGTGGC
>DAOUPY010000372.1 GCA_030625925.1 Fusobacteriaceae bacterium
CAGGTTTTCAATATTGATATCTGTATTGAAATCCATATCATAGATTTTAAATTTAAAAAATCCATTGTCATCACATGGAATATCATATTTGGGCATGATTTTATCATAGATATAATCGTAGATTATAACGATGGTTCCATTATTTTTATTTTCGTCTAAAACATTTTTTAATCCCACAACCCTCTTTGGATCTATTCCCAATACGATTTTTATAAGATTTAGTCTTTCTCCTTCATCAGGAAGAGTATTCAAAACTTTATTTAGTGTAGGAGAAATCTTTATTGCAAAGATAGGTTTAATCGGATCTCTAGGGATAAATTTTATCGTATTCATCTAATCACCTACTTTTATTTAATCATTTATAAGATTAAATATATATATTTAATTTACGCTTAATTGGATACAATATTGCTTATTTTACAAATGTATAGTCTTCTTTTTCCATCATTTCTTTAATTTTTTCAAAATAATCTTTAACCTCTGAAGGAACCTTTCTTTTTACAGAAAAATTAAATCCCTTGGCAGTATATTTTATAGAAACTTTAGAAGGAGCATTATCTTTTTTTAATTCCTTTAAGATATCTCTCAATTCATCTCTATTTAGATCTTTGTGATCCTCTACAATAGCAGCAGTTGCTTTACTAGATTTTAACTTCTCTATTATTTTATTTAATAACTCTGCCTTATCAGCCCCTAATTGTTCGATAATTTCTCTTACTTCCAGGGGATAGCTGACAGCATTTTTTATTCTGTAATAAGTTTTTTTACTGATATTATATCCGGTTATGATATCTTCAATAGATTTATCCGTTCTGGCAGCTTCTTTGTTAAACTTATAGGATTGCTCCAATAGAGTTAAATTTTTTCTCTTTAAATTTTCATCGACGGAGATACTGTCTAAAAGGCTGTATGGAGTATTTTTATCAAATATTACTACCCTGTCCTTGGCTTTAACTTCTTTTTCTTCTCGATAGAGTCCCTTTATAGCACTGGCTCTTCGAAGGCCGCTGATAATTCTAAATTTCCCCTCTTCTTTCTCCTGAAGATATATTATATTTAAGAGTCCGATAGCACTAATACTTTCTTTGAGTTCATTTAATTCAGAATCATCCATGGAAAGTCTGTTTATAAAGGTTAGGTCTTCAAAATCAACCTGGTCCAAGAGTTCATGACGCATATGAACCATCCTTCCATATTGTTTGACTATTTTTTCCTTGGGGAGGTCGATAGATTCTTTCTTCGGTCCCCTGTTAAGTAAGGGGTTATTTCCCAATTTACTCATTAGCTCTCCTCCCTTTCAACTATCTCAACACAAAGACCCTTATAATCTTTAGCTCCATTACTTCTAGGAGCATAATCAAAGATACTGATCCCGTGGGAAGATGCTTCCGCTACCTTTATATTTCTTCTGATTAAAGTTTTAAACATATTCTCTCCGAAAAATTCCTTTAACTGCCCGATAACTTCTACATGAAGTTTAGATCTAGAATCGACCATGGTAGCAAAGATACCGCCGATTCTAAGGTCATCGTTCATCCTGTGAGTAACGATATCTATGGTATCCATGAGTTCTACAATTCCTTCTAAGGCATAAAATTCTGTCTGAACCGGGATATATACCTCGTGGGATGCCATAAGGGCATTGAATGTAAGGGTATCTAAACTAGGCGGGCAGTCGATAAGGACATAGTCGTATCCGTATACATCTTTTAAAATTTCCTTTAGGAGACTTTCCTTCCCGGGAACTCCTCCTAATTCTAAGTTGACCTTTGACATCTTTATGTTAGTTGGAAGGATATCGGCAAATGAAGTTTCCATAACTACATCACCAAAATTTAATTTACTTGTTCCAAAAGACTTGGCCTTTAAGAGATCGTATACTGTATAGTCTAGATTTCTTTTATCGAGACCAAAACCAGAGGTCAAATTTCCCTGGGGATCAAAGTCGACAGCTAAAACTTTTTTTCCCAAATTATGCAAACCTGCGGCTATGTTTTGAGTAGATGTAGTCTTAGCTACTCCACCTTTTTGATTTAAAATTGAAATTATCTTCATTTTCCCACCTTCCATATATTTTATTTATTTAAATTATTAATTAAACTTTCACCTGAGTAAATCCCTTTAAAAATAAGAGACTTCTCCACTCTAAACTACCATTAATATTAGCATATATTTAGTCATTTTACAAACCATTCACTCATTTCTATTCGTTATCTATTGACAAATTTTTTAAAAAGGAGTATATTCATGGTGTGCATATGCACATAATTATAGAGGTGTTATTTTAAGATAGAATCAAGAATAAAAAAAGGAGATGTTTTGAAAATGGATCCACAAACAATGAAAAAAATTAAAGAGGAAGATGCTAGGATACAGGAAAATATTAGTGGAATAAAGCATAAGGTAGTTGTAATGAGCGGAAAGGGAGGTGTTGGAAAATCAACTCTTTCTACGAATATAGCTTATGGTCTTGCATTGTCCGGGAAAAAAGTTGGTCTTTTGGATGCCGATCTGCACGGACCTAATATCCCCATTATGTTAGGAGTTGAAGGAAAAAAATTACCTTCATTGAGGGAACCCTTAAGAATTAATGAAAATTTAAAGGTAGTTTCTCTGAGCTTTTATTTAAAGGATCCCAGTGATCCGATTATTTGGAGAGGACCTGCAAAAACAGGAGCGATAAAACAACTTTTAG
>DAOUPY010000264.1 GCA_030625925.1 Fusobacteriaceae bacterium
AATACTCTTATAGAATATCTTGGGGAAAAGATAGGAAGTCAAAAGTATGGAGCTATGATAGATATAGATGATGTAAATTTAGACCTGTTCAATGGCAATCTAAAGGTTGGAAGAGTTCAGATTACAGATAAGAATAATACCATGATAAATATAGGAGATCTTCGAAAGATTAATTTGGAGATAGAGTATAAACCACTCTTAAAAAAACTTCTAGTAGTAGAAGATGCTTCCTTTGGACTGATTGAGATATTGACTCCCAGGGATATAGATGGAGCCCTTACAAATAAAAAATTAACTCCTTCAGATGATTTTATTGATGCTGGAAAAACTGTAGGAAAAAAGAAGGAAAAATTAGACTTGAATAGTTTAGATATAGATCTAAGTGGTGATAATTACAAGAAAATTTTAGACGATTTAAATATTAAAATAGTAAAAGAATATGATGCTGAGAGGGGAAAAATAGAAGAAATTCATACTTATTGGGATAAAAAATTAAAGGGAGAAGGCTATAAAACCAAATTAAAAAATATAAAGACTAAATATAAGGTAATAGAGGAAAAGATAAAAGATGAAAAAAATCCATTGGAACTTCTTAATGAATTGGATAAATTAAATGATCTAATTAAGGAAATAGATATACTGGTAAAGGAAGCCGAGAGTGATAAAAAGCAGTTTGACAGGGACATTAAAGTTATTAAAGATATACAGAAAAAAGCTTTTAAATATATTAATAGTGATGATCCTTTCAAGGATATAGTGGGGTGGGATAAAAAACAGCTTCAATCAGAGATAAACCTTATTTTAAACAATTATCTAAAGGAATACATAGGTAAAAACATTGATTTTTTCAATGAGTTCAACAAAAAAGATGAGATGTCTGAGGGAGAGACCTATGATCTTTGGATAAAAAATGCCAGCCTGACATTTAAACATCTCAATTATACTTTTAAGGGTGGGGCAAAAGATATCACCTCCAAGGCAGGAATCACTCCTAATCCTATAAAGGTTAATTTGACTGCAGATGATAAGGCTGTTAAAGGGGAGGTCCGTGGTGAGTTAAACAGGGAATCAGAGACGGCAAAGGTTAAATTAAACCTATCTGGACTGACAATAGACGATAAAATGATAGGTAAAAATAAAAATTTAATTATAATAGTTGGAAGTAAGGTAAATTTAAGTTATAATATGAGTTACGAAAATAAAATATTGGATTTAGGTGGTAAGATAATTTTAGATGATTTAAAAGTTAATCCTGATGAGTTAGAGATGGATCCGGTAATTAAAGATGTCTTGGGAGAGGGATTAAAGGGGATAGATCAGCTGATCATCAACTATACCTATGATGGAACAGAAGATAAATTGGAATTTAATACAAATATAGGGACAATCTTATCTGGTCTGATAAAAGAAGTTTCGGATGAAAATATAAAAAAATATAAGACAGAAGCAAAACTCCTCATAGATAAAGAGATAAAAAAATATACAGAGGAATTGAAGATAGAGGGAGATAAAGTAGAGGAATTGGAAAAGATAATGGGTGAAAGTTTAGAGGAACTAAAGTCAATGGAAAAAGAAACAAAATCAAATAAGGATTCTAAAAGTACAGGAACTCTAATCGATGGATTAGAAGACGGCCTTAAAAATCTTTTTAACTAAAAAGAAGGTGAAATTATGCAAAAAGAAAAAGAAATACAACAGTTGGTAGATAGCCTAGAGGGATATCTACATCAAAAAATCAAGGTAGATCTGCACTATTCAGAGTTATCTAAAATTTTTAAGCGTATGAGAAGGCTGGATGAGGAGAGATTTTCTGAATATATCAAGAGGATGCCGACACATATCTTAGGAGATATATTGGAAACATTCAACGAAAGGATGTTAAAGGAAAGTTTACAGATTTTAAGTCTGAAAAAGATGATCGGAACCATTAAGAAAATGGATTCAGATGACGCGACAGACCTTATGCAGGACATAGAAGAACTGGATGAAGAACTGGCTGAGAGTATTCTAGCTGGACTAGATAACAAGGAACAGGAGGAGATCCAGAGACTGAAAGGTTATGAGGAAGATGAAGCTGGAGCCTATATGCAGCTTGAATTTTTTGCAGCTAATCACAATGAAACAGTCAGGGAAACCATCGAAAATTTGAGAAAGTTAAAGTACAGTGAGGAACTGGAGAATGTAAGCAGTGTCTTCATTTTAGGTGATTATAATAACCTGGTGGCTACAGTACAATTAGAAGATATGCTTTTATTTGACTTTGATAAAAGTTTTAAGGAGATAATAAGCAAGCGTCCTGAGAAATACAAGCCGAGATATGTAAATGACAAGGAAGATATAGAAAAGGTTGTAACGGAGTTTAAGGAATATGATCTGCAAGTGGTACCTGTAGTAGATAGTGATAATTACCTGGTGGGAAGGATAACTGCCGATGATATCTATGATCTATTACAAGAGATGGCGACGGAACAGATCTATAATCTGGCCGGAGTAGATGATGATGCAGAAGGTGAGAAAAAGGCTATAGATATCTCCAGAAAAAGAGGGAAATGGCAGTTTTTAAATATGTGTACAGCTTTCTTTTCAGCTTCTGTTATTGCCAGATACCAGACTACTATAGAAATGCTGCCGGCTTTGGCTGTGCTGATGCCTATAGTTGCTAGTATGGGAGGTAATACCGGTAATCAGGCTCTTACAGTAATGGTAAGACAGATGGCTATGGGTGATGTAGATGATACAAACTGGGATCAGAGTTTATTCAGAGAGATAATCGTAGCTATGGTAAATGGTCTGATATTTGCAACTCTTGTGGGTCTTGGATCATATATGTGGTTTAAAAACACCAAGATATCTCTGGTTATGGCCTTTGCTATATTTATGAACTTCACAATAGCAGGACTTTGCGGGACTTTGATACCGCTACTATTAAAGAAAATGAAAACAGATCCGGCAGTTGGAAGTTCTATACTTTTAACAATGATTACAGATGCTTTAGGCTTCTTAATCTTCCTGGGATTGGCTAATTTTTTCATTTTTTAGATGAAATTTTATATTTACGAAGTAAATTATTAGTGTTATGCCCTTACAGGTATAATTTCCTAGATAATAAAAAAGAGGGTGATTCAAGTAGAATTTCTACTTGAATCACCCTCTTATATATATGTATATATTATAATTTTGCTAATCCCTGCTCCAAATCAGCTATAATATCATTTGCATCTTCTAATCCTACAGAGATTCTAACTAATCCCTCAGTTATTCCTGCTGCTGCTCTTTCCTCCACTGTATATGGAGAATGAGTCATAGATGCTGGATGCTGGATTAAAGTTTCTGTATCTCCTAAACTTACTGCCAGGGTGCATAACTCTAAACTATTCAATAATTTTTTCCCTGCTTCCAATCCACCTTTTACATCAAAGGCAATTATTCCACCAAACCCATCCATCTGTTCCTTTGCTATTTCATGTCCTTCATGAGATGCAAGACCTGGATAATATACTTTTTCTACCATGGTATTCATATCTAAGAATTTTGCTACCTCGTATGCATTACTGCAATGTCTTGCCATTCTAAGT
>DAOUPY010000419.1 GCA_030625925.1 Fusobacteriaceae bacterium
CATGGACAAAAAATAAAAAAAACAGTAGCAGAGGTAAATGAAGCTCTCTGTCATGGTTGCGGAGGATGTACCGTTACCTGCCGACCTGGCGCAATAGACCTCAAAGGATTTACAAATAAACAAATCTTAGCGGAGGTGGATGCAATATGTTGTTAGATGCTAATACTGATACAATCACTAAAGATGAAGAATTCAAACCATTAATAGTTGCATTCTGTTGCAACTGGTGTAGCTATGCTGGTGCAGATCTGGCTGGAACAAGCAGGTTAAACTATCCTGCTAACATCAAAATTATACGTGTCCCATGTTCTTGCAGGGTAAATATGAATTTTGTATTACGTGCATTCCAAAATGGTGCTGATGGTGTAGTAATAGCCGGATGCCACCCGGGAGATTGCCATTATTCTACTGGAAACTATCATACAAGACGTAGATTTTCACTTATAACAAATTTAACAGAATATATAGGTATAGAAAAAGAGCGTTTTAAAGTTGATTGGATCTCAGCGGCAGAAGGAAATAAGTTTGCAACTGTGATGAACGATATATTAGAAGATGTTTATAAACTTGGACCAAATAAAAAGTTGAGGGATGCCAGATGGAAAATATAACTATAAAAATAAGAGCTGTTGCAAAACAAGCACTTATAAATAAAGAAGTAGATAAAATTTTAGGATGGAAAAAAGGAGATCTATGGTCTGAATCATATCCGGCATTTATCACTAAATCGGAAGATGCTGAGACTTTGATCTGGGATTCATTTTGTATAAATAATCTCAGTAAATATCTAATTAAGGAACTTCAAAAGCATGATAAAATTGGAGTTTTTGTTAAAGGTTGTGATTCAACTTCTTTTAATCAACTCCTAAAAGATAATAGAGTAAAGAGAGAAAATGTAGTTCTTTATGGGATCCCCTGTGAAGGGATGGTTGATCCTGAAAAAATTAAAAAATTAATGTTAAATGATAGAGTCACAGAAATAAAAAAATCTGAAAATGGTTTTATTCTAAATAGTAAAAATAAAAGTAAGGATGTTTTAGGAGAGGAAGTAAAATATGATAAATGTCTAGCATGTATCTCTCCAAATCCAGTAGTTTATGATCTACTTTTAACTGATGAAGTAGAAAATAAAATCAATAAAGAAGAAAGATTTAAAGGGGTAGAAGAGATAGAGTCAATGACTCCTGATGAACGTTATGAATTTTGGAAGGGAGAATTTCAAAGATGTATCAGGTGTAATGCCTGTCGTGATATCTGCCCGGCATGCAGTTGTGTAAAATGTGTATTTGATAATTGTGATGCAGATATTTTGGGTAAAGCAAAGACAGAGACGGAAGATATTTTTTTCCATATTGTTAGAGCATATCATGTGGCAGGTCGTTGTGTTGACTGTGGTGAATGTGCAAGGGTTTGTCCTGCTGGGATTCCCCTTAATCTGCTAAACCAAAAAATAATAAAAGATATAAGTGAGGTTTTTGGAGAATTTAATGCTGGTCTAGATTCTACAACTCCAGCACCCTTAGTTACATTTAAACTTGAAGATTCAGATACATTTTCAAAACAAGGAGGGAAGTAATGAAAAAGATTTTAAAGGCTAAACTGCCTGAATTATGGCAAAAAATCAGTTCTGACTTTGATTTATTTCTTCCTATACAAAAAAGTAAAACACTTAATTTTTCCCTTTGGAAGGATGGCGAAGAGGTCAATTTAAACAGTGTAAGGACTAATGCTTCTCCTAAACACCTTGTTTTCCCTCAGACTGAAACTTATTTAAAGTTTCAAAACGAAAATAAAAAATTAAGTCTTAAGGCTGTAAAAGCTAAGGGTGAAGAATATGTTCTATTTGGTGTGAGACCCTGTGATGTAGAGAGTTTTAAACTTTTAGATAATATATTTTTAAGAGAACCTGTAGACACTTATTATAAAGAACATAGAGATAGAGGAACTATCATCTCTCTTGCCTGCTCTAATCCTGAAGATTCATGTTTCTGTAGTTCTTTTGGAATAGATGCTGCATCTGCACCTAAGGGTGCAGATATAGGAGCATGGGATATAGGAGATTCATTTCTATGGAAGGCTCAGAGTGAAAAAGGTCAAAAATTAATGGAAAATATGAAAGATTTTTTTATAGATATCCAAGAAAAAGACACTGGGAACTTAGAAGAAGAAAAAGAGAAGATTCAGGAAAAATTAAAAGATCTTCCATTTAGTAATGTAGACCTTTCTAAGATAGAAGGAACCCAACAGGAGATATTTGACAGAGAAGAAATATGGAATGAATTTAGTGAAAAATGTCTTGCTTGTGGGACTTGTTCATACCTTTGCCCTACCTGTCATTGCTATGACCTCCAAGATTATAAAGGCAGTAATCATA
>DAOUPY010000412.1 GCA_030625925.1 Fusobacteriaceae bacterium
AATCTTTGGGAATACATATTAAAGAATCTTTCCCCCGACCAATCCATAAAGGAAGCTACTGCCAAATCTTCTATAGGACCTAAATCTGTAACGAATGTATTGTTGCAGCTGAATGTATTTAGTTTCTTCAAAGATTTTACAAAACTTATATCTTCAACTAAGTTAGTTTCAATACTTAAAAATTCTAAATTTTCAAGACCTGCCAAGACTTCTACATTCAACGGATCTTTTCCCCTGCTGCAGTGATGCATATCGATCCACTTTATTGTTTTCAACTGGGATATAGGGGTTAAGTCTGTAATTCCCGCATTATTATATATATTAAGGTGTTCCAATTCCTTCAAATTTGAAAGTGGTTCTAAATTTGCCAGATTATTTCTATCCAATTCCAGCCATTTAATATGAGTTGAATTTTTTATAGGGGTTAAATCTGCAATCCTATTCTCGCTTAAATCCACCCATTCTAAATTTACCGCATATTCCAGCCCTGTAATATTATCTATTCCACGATTTCCTTCTTCTCCGATTACCTGGTTTTCTTTTTTTAAATCAGCAACATCCCCGTTTAGTTTTCTTAAATATTCTAATTCTATTTTTTCTATTTCCGAGCCTTGTTCTTTTCCCAATTGAACATTTATAACTTCTTTTAATACGTCATTTGGAACTTCTGCTGTACTTCGATCAAAAGTTTTCTCACTGTTATTTCCTAATACTTGAGACAGATCTTCTTTTATAGAAATAGATATATCTCCATTAGATTTCTTATCTACACTTTTAATAATTGAATCTATTGTTAAATTTACATCTTTTCCTATTTTAAATTTCCTTGTTTCATCTGACATTGCAATTATTTCATCTTTTCCTAATCCATCGCTTAATATATTTAAATTACCCGATAAAATACTTCCATCAGTTCCGTAAAATGCATGATCTATCACTCTGTTTTCACTGTCTCTTTTATTTTTATCTATACTTAAATTAAGTCGGCTGTTATTAACTATACTAATATTTCCTTCTATTTTAGCTGTCTTGCCTAAGGTGACATCTTTTGATACCTCTATATTTTCAAAGGAACTGATTTTATTTTTTAAATTTACATCAGCTAGTTTTAGAGTATCATTTCCTTCACCACCATTTAATTCCCCGTTTATTTTAGTATTATTCTCTACAATTACAAAATCATTCCCTGCATTTAAAGAAATATTTCCATTTATAACAGATTCATCCAGAATAATATGCTCTTTTTTATCGCTGCCCGCTATTATATTTTTATTTTCAAGAGTATTTAGAACTGTATTTTTTCTGGTTATTAAATTTCCATTTTCCAAAGTAACTGCTTCTTTTTTAGCATTTATAGTTACATTTTTTAAAATAAGATTTTTATCTCCTGCTGCAAATGTACTCCTGTCTAATTTTTCAGAATTAATTATATGATTTTCATATTCTTTATCCCGGTACAGTGTTTTGTTCCTATCAACTAAATTAAGCTCTGTAATATCTGTCGGCATTGTTTTCACGGGTATAGTTTCCCCGTATCCTACACTTCCTGAAATCAAAAGTCCACCTACCAATAGTTTTGCTGTTAAACTGTCTGACATTTTTCTCATTTCCTTCCTCCTTTTATTTTAAAGGTTAAGTATCAATAATTATAAGTTTTAAAAGGTGTTTTCAGGATTGCCAATACGATATTTTTTATCTGTTATATATATTTTTACTTAACACTGCCTATCAATTTTTATATCTTTTTTAAAAATTTGCATCTAAAAAAGACCCCCTGTAATCAGTGGTATTATAGATCCCTTTGGGATTTGTTTTATAAAATTTATTGTTTGAAATACTAAGAATTGATCTAAAGTTGGAAAAAAGAATGAGAATAGTTTTAAAAACTAAAAAAAAGGAAATATAATTTCTATTTAAATTTCTTTATGTTATCCATCTGCAGTAGATCTTATAACTTCTCCCGGAAGTTTTAAATAATTGTCACTTTCACTGGTAAAATTTCATAGGTCCTCCTAATTTGTATTTTATTAATTCATTTCGTTTAATCTTACAACATACTCATAGATTGTGTCAACAATGAATTGAGTTATTTTTAATGAATCTTTAAATAAAAGTGGAATATTTTAATATTGATGCATAAGCTGCTGTATAAAGGTAAAAACAGCGGTAAAAATAAAATTATGTATTAGCCCTGTAAAAATAATAATGTCAAAACTACTTAAACAAAAAAAATAAAGAGGCATCTAATTAATTAGATGCCTTTTAACATTTCGCCTTTATTATAAATGACCTATAAAATTTGTTCCATCTCATACCATACGGCTCCGCCATGGGTAGAAGCTGAAATTCCTATCTTCCTGTATCCCATCCTCTCATACATTTCCATAAGGTTTTCCTTGCAGAGCAG
>DAOUPY010000392.1 GCA_030625925.1 Fusobacteriaceae bacterium
AGAATCAATCCTGCAAGAGTAACTGGTGCAAGTGCTAAGTTACAAAGAAAGTTAACTAGAGCAATAAAGCAAGCTAGAAACATTGCTTTATTACCTTACACAAACATGGAGAAGTAAGAAATTACTTTTTTGAGCCAAGAAATTATTTCTTGGCTTTTTTTGTAATTGAAAAAAAAGATAACAAAATCGATATTTCATAGTAAAATAGTCGGAAATAGGGTAGAAAGAGTTAAAAGGGATTAAGCAGTCTATATTATCGGAAAAGGATAGAAAAATGAAATCAAAAAATAAACGAAAGATTTTATAAACTATAGATAAGTAAAGATAAATTTGACAAGGGTGAAGAAAAAAAGAGGGAGGAAAGATAGATGGGGAAGAAAATTTTAAATTATAAGATACTTATATTATTTTTATTGATGAGTATTACGATTTTTGGGAAGTTAAAAGTAAAGAAGATAGATTTAAGTGGATATCCTAGAATAATATTAACTTTAAATGGAAATAATAATGGTAGAGAAGTTTTAGAATTTAAAGAAAATAATGGGGATTATATTAAAGACCTTAGTGTATATAATAAAAGAAAAATAGCTTATACTTCTACTTTAAATTTGAATCCTAGAGAAGAAGTAACAATAAAATTTTTTGTGAATTGGAATAGAGTGACATATAAATATAACGTCCCAGAGAAACCTAAAAGTATAGAGATAAAAACATATGAAGATATCCATGGATGGAAAATTGGATATAGAACAACGACAAAGGATTCTAACATAGAATATGTTTTTACTAAAGGAGGACTTGGATCTTACGTTGAATATCCAGTAATTTATGTTGTTGTTCCTAAAGATAAGAAAATAAAAAAATTGAAGATAGAAATGCTTGATTCAAATGGAAAGGTTATAGAAACAAAAAGAAAAATAATTAAACCTAAAGAAACAGGAAATATAGAAATAGAATCTAATTATTTTAATTTTATAGAAAATGGAGCATATAGAGTTAAAATAACCCCTATAAGTAAAGGTAAAAATAGGCGTGATATAGAGGGGGATCCTAAATTTTTAAATTTTATAGTGGATACCAAGATAAAGAATTCTTATCTAGAAAAGGAAGATATTATAAGTGAATTAGAAGTGGAAGATGAAAAGCCTATAATAAAAATAAAACTATCAAAATTTGAGGAGTTATCAGGTATATATAAGTATAGCTATACTTTATCAAATGGTTTTCAAAAACAAAACAAAACAATATTAGTTGAAGGTGAGAAATCTTTGATTCCTGATAAAGATGCTAACTTAGATGATGTTAAAATTCCATTAGGAGATTTCTCTGAGGGTTCTAGATTAACTTTATCATTTGAAGTATATGACAGAGTAGGAAATAAAAAAACTTATGAAAAAACTTATTTTAGATCTAAAGAAGTTAGTAGAATAACAGCCAAGGTAAGTGGTGATGTAAAACAGAGAAATAGTAGAATAAAGATAGTGACAGAGGGAAATAAAGATAAGTTTGGAATAGGGAGCAATATAGACGAAAGTTCAGAGGACGAAACTAACATAAGCGGAAGTTAAAAATAAAAAAAAATATAAAATTACAGCTATGGGCTGGAAACAGAAAGTGTTTCCAGCCTGTTTTGTTTTTTATTTAAGAAGGAAATGAAAATGAATGAATGTATATATATATTATTAAATAGAAGATCTATAAGGAGATGAAGAGTTAAACTATAAGAATGCAGATTTGTTAAAGAGATTTATGTCTGATAAAGGTAGAATCGATCCTGCAAGAGTAACTGGTGTAAGTGTTAAGTTACAAAGAAAGTTAACTAGAGGAGTAAAGCAAGCTAGAAACATTGCTTTATTATCTTACACAAACATAGAGAAGTAAGAAATTACTTTTTGAGCCAAGAATTTATTTCTTTGCTTTTTTTTTAGCTATAAAAAATGATAACAAAATCGATATTTTATAGCGAAATAGCCAGAAATGAGGTAATATTGAAAGTATACAGAAATAAAAATGAATTTGATAAGGCCGAGAAGATAAAGAGGGAATTAAATAGGGAGGAAAGACAAATGGGAAAGAAGATAAGAAATTATAGCATATTTGTATTGTTTTTGTTGATGAGTATGTCTGTTTTTGCAGGATGGGGAAATGGAAACAATGGAAACACAACTACTATAACTACTGGAACTGAAGTAATTGACGGAATTAATGTAACTTATAAAGTAACAATAATAGAAGGAAATGGGGTTGGAAACACGACCACGTTTTCAAAATTAAATTTTCAGAATTATACTAATGATAGTAGAGGAATAAACATAACTTTAATGGATAATGGTCATAACAATATTTATAAATTTCAAGAAACAATAAATGGAAAAAAATATCCATTTACATTAAACTACGACAAAACCACAGGCGGAAGAGGAAATGCAAAAACATTGACACTTGATTATGTGTCACCATATAAAATCGATTTAGGGGCTTCAGTGCAGATATCTTTTTATGTTGGAACGGGAGGTCTTAATGGGAATGGAGAGAAGGTAACAATAGAGTATACAGAACCTTCTTTTTTAGAG
>DAOUPY010000390.1 GCA_030625925.1 Fusobacteriaceae bacterium
GTACACCTTAATCGATTGTTTGAAAACAAAGTTTCAAACGACAATTGAGTTTTTAATTTACACTTTCTTTCTCTATTTAATTGCTAATGTCCTATTGTTTGCCTCAAAAATATTTCTCTGATGCACAAGAAGAAGTATACCGCGTTTACAACTTTTCGTCAAGGATTTTTTTGTTTTTTTATCGTTTTTTTTTCAAAACACACTTTTACGATTTAATTTTTTAACTTAAATCCCAACAAAATAAGGCTTAATTCATACTACTATATATTAGGTAATATTTTTCCTAAAAAAACCTCTAGATTCTTGTAATTAATATTACATCGATCTAGAGGTTTTTTAGGTCTTAGGATAAATCCGCCCAATTATTTATTTTATTTTCCAAAAGTTCCTTCTTTTTCCTGTTCTATAGATAATTCCAGAAATGTTCTAGTTTTTTTTCTATAATTTTTCAAATCTATATTTTCAACCTCTTTATTATTT
Organism: Fusobacteriaceae bacterium; assembly: GCA_030625925.1. Classification (GTDB taxonomy): domain Bacteria; phylum Fusobacteriota; class Fusobacteriia; order Fusobacteriales; family Fusobacteriaceae; genus Psychrilyobacter. Next base: position 481 of record DAOUPY010000390.1, read on the forward strand.
TCTTTACTTAAAAGCTTATCTTTTTTTCCTACTATATCCTCTATATAGATATAATCTTTATCTATTATTCCTACATATTGAGTATCAACTACATACGCGAACTCCTTTTTACCGCCTTTTGAAAGTAAATTTTGTCCCCATGTAGAATGCTCATACTCTCCTCCTAATATCCCCATAAGAGTCGGCAACACATCTGCTTGTGAGCCAAGTGTTTCTACCATTTGGGGTTTTATCAATTTTTTATTCGGACTCCATATCAATAGTGGATTAGTAAATTTTTTCCAATCTATCTCAATTGGGACACTCCTATTTGCTCCATGATCTGCCACAAATACAAATATAGTATTTTTAGCCCATTCTTCATCCTTGATAGAATCTGTAAACCTGCCAATGGCATAGTCTGCAAAAGCAACTCCGTCATATTTTTTATACATCTTTGGGTATTCTTTTTTGCTATGAGTTTTAAATTTTTCCGGTATATCATAGGGCGAATGATTACTTAAAGTAAATACTTCTGTAAAAAAGGGCTGTTTCATCCCCTTTAAATCATCACTCATCTTATCAAAAACCTTATCATCAGGCACTCCCCAGGCGATAATTTTATCCTCTTTAGAAAAACTTTTTACATCGTAGATTTCATCAATACCATTTCTCACTAAAAATGCCTTCATATTATCAAATTCAATATCCCCACCATAATAGAAACTGGTCTCATATCCACGATCTTTTAATATATCAGGAATGGAATAAAAAGTTCTCCTACCTGCTACAGCTTTTTTTATCAAGGCTTGTCCATAACTAGATGGATATCCAGTTATTGCACTGACTACCCCTCTATTAGATCTCTTCCCTGTAGAATAAATATTTTTAAAAATAATGCCCTCTTTTGCTAACCTATTATAGTTAGGTGTTAGATCAGGCTCATACCCCAAAACCCCTACATTTGCCCCCATAAAACTTTCCATGAGAACCATCACTATATTAGGTTTTATTATAGGTTTCTGTGTATCAGTAACTCTTCTTAATACATTCTTTCCAGGAAGATAGGTATCCTGTGGCTGAGTCAGATAACCTCTGATATTAGTCTGCAGTTCCTCCGAAGTAAACCTCTTTTTTATAGAATCTGCATTCCTCTTTTCCATGCTTCTATTCACATCCACCGACTGAAATAATGCAAAAACTCCATTAAGTGCCGTTTGATTGGCAAAATAATTTTGAGAAAATTCAGCCCTTCCCCACGTAAGGGTGGCTCCTGTTATCCCGCCTCTAGCACTTATTACAAAAATAGGTATAGCCACAATAATAATTAAAGAGGATTTTATTATCTCTAAAAAATTAAATTTTAGATTTCTATTAGTCACCTTATTAAAATTAATTATTGAACAAGCGGTATAGGTTACAACCGTCAATAAAATCCATAGAATAATTTTTATAACAGGATATTCCATCCAAAACGTTGACCATATTTCATTCATATGACCCGTATATCCAAAAATCGAAATATCAGCATGATGGTTAAATGTATTGTAATACCAGATATCCAATATCATTATACTAAAAAAAATAATCCCTATTGCAAAACAATATAAATAGTATAAATGCCTGCCAACCATCTCTAATCTTATCGCCGATAAAACTTTGTAGAACGTATATATAACTAACGATCCCAAAAGAATATAAGAACTTAGAGCGCTATCAAATATCAATCCATATTCAAAGCTTCCGATATAATCTCCATAATCGCCTCTATCTTTTAAAGGGATGTTTACATATACAAATAATAGTTTATTTATCGTCATTAAAACTAAAAGTAACAAATATTGATAAACTATATAACTAACTAATCCAACTTTTTCTTTCATAATTTTATCTTTTCTCCCATTCTTTCATTTAAAAACTCATAAAAAACAAAGTTAAGGCTGTCTGGGTATTGACATTATGCCTTAATCCTTGCTTCAACTCTATTAACTTCTCCGTATATTTAGGAGTTTTTAGTCTCACTATGAATATGTGCATCAATTCTTCGATCACCTTTCTCTCATGGGATTTGTTTTCCACTAATTTTTCATCCTGTAAAATAGATAACAAACCAAAAACT
>DAOUPY010000210.1 GCA_030625925.1 Fusobacteriaceae bacterium
GACAATTGTGACCTACCCATTAAGACAACTTATAAACCTTCTGGCACTTTTTGGATACTTATTTCTTGCTATAGAGAAAAAGTATCTCGCTTCTTAAAGAAGTGAAATAAGATTTTGTGAACCGGCATGAAAGATGGGATCGTTTTCTTAATTTTAACTTTTAATTTATAATTTTTAGTTGTATTTATATTCTCCTTTTGCTATAAATTCACTGGGACCAGTCATATAGACGTCATCTTTAACTTCTATGATCAGGTCGCCTAAAGTCAGATGAACAATAACTTTAGAGCTTAGGTATCCTAAGAGTTCTCCTATAACTACACTAGCACAGGATCCTGTTCCACAGGCCAGGGTATGCCCTGCTCCTCGTTCCCAAGTGTCCACAAGAATCTCATCGACATCTAAAATTTGAACAAAATTTACATTGGTTTTTTTTGGAAAAAGCGGGTGATTTTCAATGGCTTTTCCAACTTCTACAAGATCGATCTTTTGCAAATCATCTACAAAAATTACAGCATGGGGAACACCCATAAGAAGAGCTGAAACCTTGAAAACTTCCCCATTAACTACGATCTCTTCATTGATGAATTTTTCTTTAGAAGTGGTCATAGGGATAGAACAAGGATCTAAAAGTGGTTTTCCCATCTTAACTTTCACGCTGAAATTTTCATCTGGATAGATATCCAGACTGAGTAATCCTGCCAGAGTTTCTACCTTGTAGGTGGTTCCATCTAAAATTTTATTGTTATGGATATAGTTAGAAAAACACCTGATACCATTACCGCACATGGATACGATACTGCCATCAGAATTAATAAATATCATTTGACAGAGATTCTCTTTTTCAACCAAGACCATCATACCGTCGGCTCCAATCCCCGTATGTCTATCACAGACTTTTATAGCTAGGTCAGGGAAACTTTCTTCTTTTATATTATTCGCTATCAAATCTTTATAGTTAAAGATTATAAAATCATTCCCTAAACCATGGTATTTTTCAAACTGTATCATATGACATTCTCCTTTTATCTTAATTATGTTATTTAGTTAAATTATAGTATGGGAGAAGATAATATTCAACTAAATTTGAAATATATGTTATATAAATTTTACGTATCCTTTAATTGTATATATAATACATATACGAAATATATTTTTAAAAATCAAAAAAATGAGGTTTATTTTTACTTAAGAGTAAATAGAAAGAAATGATAGAGATAACTTATTTTTAAGGAGCAATTATTTGTCGGGTAAAAAATCAAAAAAAATTTATACATTGAGTTATCAAAGAAAAATCAATAAAATTTTTATTTACGAATAGGGAGGGAAAAATGGAAAAAATATTAGAAAATATGAAAAAATATAGAAGAGATTTACATGAAATACCGGAATTGGGCTATGCAGAAAAAAAGACTCAGGCTTATTTATTGGAAGAGATAAAAAAGATGGGATATGAGCCAGAGATAACATGCCAAACTGGGATTTATGTTTTTTTGGACGGAGGTTCTAAGGAAACCTATGGATTTAGGACAGATATGGATGCCCTGACGATCTCAGAAGAAACTGGAGTTTCTTATGCCTCGAAACACACGGGATTCATGCATGCCTGTGGACATGATGGCCATATGGCGACTCTATTAGGGTTTATGGATTATTTGAAGGGTAAAAAATTAAAGAAAAATATCCTCCTAATTTTCCAGCCTGCTGAGGAGGGACCAGGAGGAGCCAAAGATATTGTAAAAAGTGAAATTTTGGAAAAATATAATGTTGCGGGGATCTTCGGACTCCATCTTTTTCCTAAGTTGGAGGAAGGGATAATCGGCTGCAGGGCAGGCGGGTTTATGGCTAAGGCAGCTGAGATAAATATAGTTATCAGAGGGAAAAGTGGTCATGGAGGGCAGCCTCACTTGGGAATAGATTCCATCCAGGCAGCGGTGAAGATGTTAGAAGGATTTAATCTAATTACCTCAAAATTTATAGCTCCCTTTGATCCCAGCATAATAGCTATAGGTAAAATAGAGGGGGGAACCATAAGAAATATTATTCCAGAAATGACTCGGATGGAAGGAACTATCAGGGCTTTTTCCACAGAAACTTTTGATTTTATAGTAGGTAAAATAAGGGATATAGCTCGCGGGATGGAGCTCAGTTATGGGGTGGAAATAGAGATAGAACTAGCCGAAGGATATCCTCCTGTTATAAATGACAAGGAATATTATGATGTTTTAGAAGGGGTTGTCAAAGGAGAAAAAGGGCTTAAATTTGAGGAGATAGATCCAGAGATGTTAGCAGAAGATTTTGGGTTCTATCAAGAGGTTACAAGGGGACTTTTTTTCTTTGTAGGAACTAAAAATCAGAAACTTGGATATGTAGAATCTCTGCATAATTCCAAATTTAATTTTGATGAAAAAGTTTTGGAAAATGGTCTCAAGGTATACATGGGTATCTGTAAGAAACTAGGGATCTTGGAGTAAATAAAAAAAGCTGAGGCCGAGCCTCAGCTTTTATCTTTTAGCTATACATTTCTGCAAGTCTAGCTTCTACACCTTCATCTTTGATATATTCATCAAAGTCCATCAACTTATCGATGACTCCATTAGGAGTTATCTCGATAATTCTATTGGTTATAGTCTGGATGAATTCATGGTCATGAGCAGCAAACAGGATTGTTCCATTAAATTTGATTAAAGCTTTATTTAATGAAGTGATAGATTCAAGATCTAAATGGTCTGTAGGGTTGTCAAATAAGTAAACGTTAGCTCCTGTCATCATTGTTTTAGATAACATACATCTTACTTTTTCTCCTCCAGAAAGAACACTAGGTTTTTTTTGAGAATCTTCTCCGGCAAATAACATTCTTCCTAAGAATCCTCTGATGAAACTCTCATGAGGATCAGATGAGTATGGTCTTAACCAATCGATAAGATCGGTACCGCTATCTGCTGTAAAGTATTCAGAGTTATCTCTAGGCATATAACCTAAAGAAGTAGTTACTCCCCAAGTGATGCTGCCTGAATCAGGTTCTATCTCTCCAGCCAAGATCTTGATAAGTGTTGTTTTAACGATATCGTTTTTAGCTAAAAGTACTACCTTATCTCCAGTGTTGACAGTGAATGAAATATTGTCTAATACCTTTATTCCGTCGATAGTTTTAGTTACATTTTCTATCTTTAACATGTTGTTTCCAGCATCTCTTTCAGATTTGAATTCGATGAATGGATATTTTCTATTTGAAACCTGCATATCTTCAAACTTTAAGTTCTCCAACATTTTTTTTCTTGCTGTTGCTTGATTTGACTTTGAAGCATTGGCACTGAATCTAGCGATGAAGGTCTGTAATTCTTCTCTTTTTTGCTCTAATTTTTTGTTTTTATTTCTCATTAATTCTAATACAATTTGACTTGACTCGTACCAGAAATCATAGTTTCCTACGAACATCTTAACTTTACCGTAGTCGATGTCAGCAATATGAGTACATACCTTATTTAAGAAATGTCTGTCATGTGATACTACGATAACAGTTGCATTAAAGTTTGCCAGGAAGTTCTCTAACCAGTTGATAGCATGAATATCCAAACCATTTGTAGGTTCATCTAATAAAAGTACATCTGGATCACCAAATAACGCTTGTGCTAAAAGGATCTTAACTCTTTGAGGTTCTGTAAGTTCGTTCATCACTTTATAGTGAATTGAAGGATCTACTCCTAATCCTGTAAGTAATTTTTCAGCATTAGTTTCAGCAGACCAACCGTCTAATTCCTCTATTCTATCAGTTAAATCTCCAGCTTTTGCATAGTCCTCATCTGTAGCATCAGGTTTTGCATAAAGCTCCTCTTGCTCTTTTTTGATAGCGAACAATTCTTTATGTCCCATCATTACTACATCTAGAACTACTTCATCAGCGTGAGCGAAATGGTCTTGTTGTAGGAAAGATAGTCTTTCTCTATGACCTAAGATAACTTCTCCCTCACTAGCGTCGATTTCACCAGCCAAGATTTTTAAGAATGTAGATTTTCCAGCACCGTTAGCTCCAATAAGTCCGTAACAGTTACCAGGTGTAAACTTGATGCTTACATCGTCGAATAATTTTTTTCCAGGGAACATAAGCCCTAGACCACTAGTTGATATCATTTATTAACCTCCAAATTTTTATAAGTTCAACAGATAATTATAGTTAAAGATCTATATCCAATTATAAAAAATAATTTTTTTTATTCGTAACATTATATCATATTTTTCAAGTATTTAGTATATACTATTAGTAGTAAGT
>DAOUPY010000224.1 GCA_030625925.1 Fusobacteriaceae bacterium
AAAAACCATTATCTTCTACAGAACTTAAAACTCCTCCATCATTGGTAGTGAGGCTCAGAGAACTTCCTCCAAATCCAATATTATCAAAGTTTGTAGAAATTCTATAGGTAAGAAACATATCGCTAACCTTTTCATCAAATAAATCATATTCTAATTCTAATTCCCATCCATCATAGTCTGTATCTCCGATATCTTCATGTTGGTAGGTAATGAAGTTTTTTTCTATACTATATTCAAAACCCCAAGTTTTTGAAAGGTAGATATACCCTTGCCCTAGATTCCAATAAATTTTGGAATAATCACTATACTGCCTGAGGTCAGCATAGGTTGAATAAAAATTTAGTGGTAGATTTTGAAAAATTTAAAATGTTTTCATACTATATCCTCCTAAAAATAAAACTATATCTATATAATTCAAAATAAATAAAAAATGCCTAAAAAAAATATAAAATAAAAGGAAAATCGATGTTTTTTTGAAGATATTAACTAATCAACGAACAAAAAAAGGAGAGTTCTCATGAAGGAATTAATATTATTAATTAGTTTTATAATGATAGGCAGCAATTTATTTGGAATAGATGAAAAAACTGACATTAAAGATAAGGAGGGGCCAAAAGATTTTATTATAATTCCATAGAATGGAACAGATATTTTTTTTGAAGGCAGTGGTGAAATAGATCATGAATTAATAGATACCTATAAAAGCTTTGAGAAGGAGGAGTGAGTATGGATAAAAGAAGACAGAATATTATATTTTTCCTAGAAAATATTTTTTACTATATTTTAATAGTTTTTTTATTTAAAAACTTAACGGGAAAGGGAGAAGAATTTCTACATTTGAATATTCATCCACTATTTATTTTGACTGGAATAATGGCATATAGATATGGAATGTATCTAGGGGTGATAAGTGCAACAATGGCTACATTTGTGTACATCTATGTGTATTCAGATTTAGGTCATGACCTTGTAGTATTTTTTTATGACTTTAAATATTATAAATATATCCTAATGTTTTATATTATATCCTTTATTCTAGGAAGAATAAAGGATAATCAAAAAGAAAAATTAGGTGAATTGAGTGAAGAGATATCACTATTACACAAAAACTATAAGAATTTGTATGAAAATAATAATAAATTAATATACATAAATAATCGTATGAAAAGTCATATTATTAAATCCGAAGAAAGTGTAATAACTCTTTACAATATTGCCAATACCTTGGATATCTTAGATCCTGAGAAAATAATCACTAATTTAATAGGGGTTTTTAGAACGTATATAAATGCAGAGGTGATTTCCTTATACACTGTTGATAGTTCAAAAAAATATATGAGGCTAAAGATGGCTATAGGAGAAAACAGAAAATTACCTGGATCGATAGAGTTGTCCAAATATCCAGAATTTTTTAAGGTTATAAATGAAAAAAAATATGGGAAAAGGGATGGAAATAATTTGAAAATTCCAGTATTCTATGCACCTATTTTAAATAAGGGAGAGGTAATAGCAATATTGAATATAGAGAGGCTATCCTATGAAACCTATACTATTTATACAGAAAAGATTTTTGAAATGTTGGTATCTTGGACTACTAAATCAATCTCCAATGCAATATCTTATACTGAAAAAATAGAAGATGAGATTTATTATAAGGAAACTAAGATTATGCGTGAAAAGTTTTTTGAAAATAGAATGAAAGAGGAGGAAAAAAGAGCAGAGATGTTTGAACTTTCTCATGTTTTGATCAGATTTAGGGTATTGGTGGAGGATCTGAAAAAAATAAGATTAATGACAAGAAGTGGGGATATAGCAGGTTATTATGAGAAAGAAAAAATTCTTTATACTATATTTCCTGCTACTCCTTTAGAGCATGAAAATTTATTGAAATCTAAGATGTTGGAAGAAAATGTAGGTATTTTGGAGGACTATTATGAAGATTAAATATTTAATAGGATTAATATTTGTTCTAGGATCAGGACTACAATTTTTTAGAATAAATAAATCAAATGAAATAGTAGAGGAAGTTTTTGATTTTGAAAAATATTTAGATGAAAAAAATTTTTTAAAAGAAGTGGAATTGAGGGAGGAGTTAAAATTAATCAGTGCTATGGATACCGTGAATACTAAAGGAGTAGATGAAAAAAAAGAATTTATAACAAAATTCAAACCTCAAGATATAAAAATAAGGGTAAAGATGTTGAGAAAGGGTCTGGTAGATAAAAACATAGAGGTAGTACATTATTCAGCAGTTGAATTTAATCAGTTATCTGAAAAATTTGAAAAGCAGCTAAGAAAATATAAAAAATTATATAATAAATCACGAATAAGGAAAGATTTTCAAAGTCTCATTGGTTTTTATGGGAAATATTTAGAGGTAGGGATATTAGAGGGGGAAATTCTGAAGGTGTATAGGGAAGATTATATAAAACTCTTAAAGGAACGAATATTAATGGACGATGAGTTAGAAGATCATATAAAGATTTTAGGTATGTATATAACTTTAAAAAATTATTCAGAGGTAGAAAAAAGAGGGAAAAAACTTTTAAAAAAACATATAAACAATTCTAGAATATACGAAATTATGGCAAAAGTTTACTATGAAAGTGATAACTTAGAAGGATTAAAAAAAATATATTCTGAGTGCCTAAAAAGGGATATTGATAACTCTGAGGTGTTAGAAAATATATTTAAAATATGTGGAATAGAGGGGTAAAATCATGGAAAAACAGGTGATTTGTATAATAGCAGAAGGCAGTTATCCCTATGTAATTGGAGAAGTGTCTAGTTGGATCCACCAGTTGATAAAGGGGCATCCAGAAAAAAAATTTAAGATATTGTCTATTTTGCCAAGTGAAAAAAATGGTGCTGAAATAAGATATGAACTGCCAGAAAATTTGTTGGAAGTAAAAACTATATATATTGCAGATGTATATAAGCATAAGATAGATAAAAAAAAATTCATGAAATATGATAACAGAGAGAAGGATATAATATCTAGATTTATAAATATGGAATTGTCAGATGATACGAAAAAAGCCTTAGAACTCCTTAGTGACGATGAAAAAAGCAGTGTTTTTGACTTTACAATGAGTGAATTTTTTTGGAATAAGATCTGTCTTAAATATAAAAATGAATATTCAAAAAAAGAATTTAACAACTTCTACTGGTCGTATAAATCAATTTTTATGTTTTTGATGAATGTTTTGCAAAATGAAATTCCGGAAGCCGATCTATACCATACAGTTTCAACTGGATATGCAGGAGTGATAGGAGTACTGGCAAAATTTAAATATGATAAACCATGCTATTTAACGGAACATGGAGTATATGCAAGGGAGAGAGAGCAAGATATAATAAAATCTAATTGGGTAGGAGATGACTTTAAAAAGATATGGATAGATTATTTTTATTTTTTATCAAAAATTGCATATAAATATTCCGATAAGATAATGTCTCTTTTCAAATATAATAGTAATTTACAGTTATCTTTCGGTGCTCCAAAAGATAGAACTTTTGTAGTTTCAAATGGTGTAGATGTAGATCATTTATCCACAATAAAAAAAATAGAAACTGGAAAGTTTATTGTGGGATCGGTTCTGAGAATAGTTCCAATAAAGGATATAAAGATGATGATAAAAGCCTTTAAAATAGTAACAAATACAATAAAAAATGCAGAATTATATCTTATAGGGCCATATGAAGAAGATCCAGATTATTATGAGGAGTGTAAGGAATTAATTGATGATTTAAAATTAAATTCTCAGGTAATTTTTACTGGGAAAGTAGATATAATGGATTATTTAGGGAGGTTAGACATTTTTTTGCTCTCATCGATTTCAGAAGGGCAGCCACTATCAATATTAGAAGCTATGTCAGCTAGAATTCCTATTATAGCTACAGATGTAGGAGATTGCAGAGGTATATTGACTGGCCATAGAGAGATAGGGTGTGCAGGTGTAATAGTTCCCCCCACATCTTATACAACAATGGCTGCAGAGATTATATCTCTTTATAACAATGAATCTAGATTAAAATTATTAGGTGAAAGAGGCTACAAAATAGTAAATAAATATTATCGAGCAGATAAATTTTTAAATAAATAT
>DAOUPY010000426.1 GCA_030625925.1 Fusobacteriaceae bacterium
TATTTCCCTGTATGACCAAATCCACCTGTAGATCTTTTACTTTTTTCTACCTTATCCGTTTCAACAAATTCCATCTTATAGACCTTTTGAAGAACAAGCTGCCCGATTCTTTCCATAGGATTTATAGTGTACTCCTCTGAACTCAGGTTGATTAGGATTATCCCTACCTCTCCTCTGTAATCTGAATCTATGGTCCCAGGAGAGTTTACCAGGGTAATTCCATGTTTCATTGCCAGCCCACTTCTAGGCCTTACCTGAACCTCATACCCAAATGGTATCTCCATAATTATTCCTGTAGGAATCAACTGTCTCTCCAAACTTTTTAGAGTTACAGGTTTTTCAATATGAGCACATACATCCATTCCCGCTGCACCATCTGTCATATATTTTGGAAGGGTCACCCCTTCCTCTGTTATTATCTTGACTTCTACTTTTTTCATAAGTTCTTTCTCCTTTTGCCACTAATCATATTAATTTTTGAAATAACCAATGTCGCAAACTGTATGGGGAATTCATGAATTACCCCTTCATAAAGTCAAAACATCTGACACAGATTTCACTGATTTTTAAACCTAAATCTACACAGATTTAAAACCTTTTCTTTTGTCACTAATTGCACGTATTACCACTAATATAACTCTATTTTCGTGTTTATTTGTGTTATTCGTGACTAAGTTTTTTTTATACTAATCCTGTTTCTTCTATTTTTTATCCGCGTATACTTCAGTATCCGCGTTCTATTCCCCTATTCTATCTACTCTTTAACCTATACTCTAAATTAACTTTATTTGTATTTATCTGCGTAATTCGTGGTTCAATTTTTATCCCTTGATTTTAATTGCCAATTATTTTATACGTCTCCTAAGATAGTGTATGAATAATATTCTTCTGAAAAAACTTTATTTGCCACCTCTTTTATATCTTCGCAACTTATCTTCTCGATCTCTTCTATAGTTTCCTCTACAGTTTTTATCCTTCCATAGGTAAGATAGGAGTTCGCTAATCTGCTCATCCTAGCCCTGCTGTTTTCCAAACCAAAGGTAAGTGAACTTAAAAATTGATTCTTTGATCTCTCCAGTTCTTTTTCAGTCACACTATTTTTCTTTATCTCCTCAAATTCTTCCAGAACTATCTGAATTACTTCATTATAATCTTTAGGTGTCGTCCCAGCATAGATGGTAAATAATCCGCCCTCTTTAAAATTTGACATATAACTATAGATTGAGTATGCCAACCCACGATCTTCCCTTATCTTTTGGAATAATCTAGAACTCATATTTCCAGCTAATATGTTGGAGATTATAGAATATTTATACCTGTCTTCATCTAAATAAGAAATTCCTTTAGTATTTATACATAGGTGGACCTGGCTCATTTCTTTTTTAGAAATCTGTTTTCCTGAGTTTATTTTCATAGAAAATTCTTTAGATATCTGAGCTTCCTTTTTCTCTATAGTACCCATGGTATCCTCTAACATCTCCATAACTTTATCTATATCCATGTTTCCAGCTAAAGATATAACCATATTTTCCGGTGTATATCTCCTATTGAAATAATCCACCAAGATATCTCTGCTGATCCCGTTTACACTTTCAATACTTCCTAAAACTATATTAGACTGTTCCCCGGAGATAGCAAATGTAGAATTCATATCATGTACTTTTTCCTCTGGGATATCCTCATACATATTTATCTCTTCAATCACAACCTTCTTTTCTTTTTCCAAATTTTCATCTGAAAAAGTAGAGTTTAAAAACATATCCGACAAGATATCCACCCCGATTTCTAATCTAGAAGACAGCAGTTGTATATAGTAAGCTGTAGTTTCCTTTCCAGTGTATGCATTTATATTTCCGCCGACATCATCTAACTCTTCTGATAGTTCCTTGGCTGTCCTTGTATTAGTCCCCTTGAACATCATATGTTCTAAAAGATGAGATACACCGTACTCGCCGGCCTTTTCATCTTTTGATCCGGTTCCTACAAAAATTCCTATAGTTACTGATTGTATCCCGTCCATCTTATCAAAAAAAACAGGAATCCCATTTTTTAATTTTTTTTCTATTATCATAAATTAATTCTCCTTTTTTTACCCTTTTACTCTTTTTTCTTATGGTTGCTCTTTCTACTCCTCCCAACTCATCCTTCTTATGGTTGCTCGATTCACGAGTATTAAAATCAAATGTAACTAAATTTGATTTTAAATGTGATAAAGAGTAACCAACAACAAGGAAAGAGTTGCTCTTTCTTGGTTTAAAAACTTATTAGTTCACCAATAATTTTTTAAGTTCATTTAAT
>DAOUPY010000319.1 GCA_030625925.1 Fusobacteriaceae bacterium
AACAAGACTATCTATAATCTAAATATTGAAGATATGGAGAGAGCTATAATGTCAAAGGATCTGAACACCAAGAGGAAACTGGTATCGGCATTAAAACAACTGGCCAAATGGTATGTAAGAAATGACTATCCTAAATTGCACGTAGAATTGGATAAGCTAATAATTATAGGGCATAAGAGTAGACTTCCTGCTGCTAAAGGGGAAATAGAGTTTACCAGGATAAGGGACGAAGCTAAAAAACTCATAGTTGAAGGAAAGAGGGAAGGAATCTGGCTGGCTCTAATGCTCATGTGTGGGTTGAGAATTAGCGAAATTCAAACGGTAGAAATAGGAGAAGAAGATATAAAAGTAATAGGGAAGAGAAATAAACAAAGGCTGATCCCTGCTCCTGATTGGATTTTGGAGGGGTTAAAGACTTTGAAAGCCAGTGGAAACGGTGGATATAAACAGAGTAGGTTTATTGTGGATAGAAAATTAAGGAAGATGGGATATACCCATCTGCATTCCCTCCGGCATACCTATGCTACTATTCTATTGAAAAGAGGACTACCCCTTAATCAGATTCAGAAATTATTGGGGCACAGTGATATATCCACAACAACTATCTATGCCCAGACTGAGATGCCGAAGAATGTGAATGAATTATTGGAGAAGTAACTAATTTAAAATAATTATGGTATATTAAATTAAATATACTTAGAGAAAGAATATTTATATAGTAATTATTCTTTCAAGGAGAGGGGAATTATGGCACATAAAATAGAAAAAATAGATTTTAAGTTAGAGGAATATATTGAAAAATATATTCAGTCTGAATATATAAAAGAAGAGTTAAAGAAAAGTGATCTAATTTTATTACCATATGAAAATTTTAGAGATCAAAAGGGTCCGTTATTTCCAGAAAACTTTTTAAATTTTTATAGTTATTGTAAAGAAAATTTTAGAGATTTTAATACTGAAATTTGTATTGAGGAAGATGATTATAAAGAAATTGTATTACATAGCAATGATTTAAATTTAGGAAAATGGTTAGTGGGGGCTATTATTACTCCTGTAATAGTAAATTTAATTTCTGGATATATCGAAAATGAAATTGGAGCAGATAAACTTGATAAAACTAATATAAAAATTGAAATTATTGAAAATGAAGGATATAAAAAAATATCATATGAAGGAGATATAGAAAACTTTAAGGAAATTATGGAGGTTTTCGAAAAAAATGAAAATAAAAAAAATTGAAGAAATATTAAATAAAGAAAATATTCATAATTCTCATAAATATTTATTAGAAACTTTAGAAGTTTTAAAAAAGAATGCTGTAAAAGACAATGAGGAGAAAAAAGCTAAATATATATGGTGTTTAGAGAAAATATATTTAATTAAAACTACCTTTGAAAAAGCATTTCTTGATTTGCAAAAAAACGAATTTAAAGAAGCATGGTATAAATTTGACAAATGTGATATCGAATTAGGATTTTTAAAAAAACATTTTAATTTTAAAAAAAATGAATGCAATTTATTATTTATTGAAAATGAAATACCTAAATATCAAAAATTATTCCCCTATACTGTTTTTTTTAGCAGGGAAAGTATTGAAAGTGATTTCACGTGTAGTATTTGTGGAGCTAAAGTAGGGATTAAAAGTAGATGTGAACATAAAATAGGTGAAATATATAATGGTAAAATGTGCTGTAGAAAAGCAGAAAAAATAGAATTTCTTGCTATGGCTCTTGTTAATAACCCAGTTGATAAATATACAGTAGCAGTGACTGGAAGGGAAAATTATTGTTTGCTCGAAACTTTAATAGAGTATGTAAAAGATCCATATGAAGATTGGAGTTATGATATTATTCCATTGAAAGAGTCAAAATATCAAAACACAGGAAGGAATGAAAAATGTCCTTGTCATTCAAACAAAAAATATAAGAATTGCTGTATTAATGAAAAAAGGAAACACTTTAAATTTAAAGTAAACAATAATGATCCAAATAAAAAACCGCTACCATTTAAAACGTTTAATTTAATAAAAAAAGAAAAACCTTTTAAAAAAAAGAGTAGTGTAATGATTTTTAGGTAGAAATACAAAGGTAGAAAAAATAAAATGGCTTAGAATGGAAATGAGAGCCTCAAAAAAATGAAGGTTCATGGCGGAGCGACCTTTTTGCCTTAAACATAGGTTTTGAATTGAAAAAAGTGAGAAAATGGAATTAAGTGGATTCACTCTTAATTTCTTTTGTGATTGTTTTTATATTTTAAAAAGTCAATAACTATAATATTTGACTTTTTTTATTTTGTGGTGTACCATCTATAATAAAGGTCTAATATTATAATAATAGACTATTTTTAGGTGGTGATAATATGGTTTTAGATGATTATAAAGAATTGAAAAAGATGGAAAAGAGTGATTTGATAGATATTATTCTTGATTTAAGAATAAAAAATGAAGAATTAGAGAAAATATCTCTAAGAAAAAAAGTAAAGAAGAAATCAAATGATAAAGAAGAGAGAAAACAACTCCTTCAAAGAGCCAGAGATATAAAAAAGGAAAAATTACAGAAACAAGTTTTTAGAAATCATGAAAAAATAAAGGAATTTATAAAAGAAAATGCCGAGAACAAAAGAAAAACCAAAGTGACAGAGATCATAAAAAAATTAGAGATCAGCAAACAGACCTACTATAATCAAGGATTGGATGAATTTGTCGAGAAGATCTATAAAGAAAATACCATTAAAGATGAATTCCGGTTTGGGAGTATCTGGGTTAAAAAATTATATAAGGGAAATCAGAAAAAAGAAATAGTAATATTCGATATGTTTAGCAATCTGGTTGAAAAATATAAGGTAAAGAATAATGTTGAGTATAGAAAAGCCATGCAGATGATAGGGGAAAAATATCCATATGTGATATTTGAAGTGACAGAAAAAAATAACTGGGAGGAGTAGGCATAAATACCCGTTGAGGGCATCATCAAAGTACTAAAAATTTTCAATGAAAATTAAGAACTTTGCGAAAAGGCGGAGCGACTCTTTTGCCTTAAACCAACTCTTTTAT
>DAOUPY010000324.1 GCA_030625925.1 Fusobacteriaceae bacterium
CTATTTTTTTTAACCCTTCCCTTACTATTTTCAAAACCATATACCCTTACAGCTATAAATAGATTCCACGAAACCTTTTTTCATTCCGGGCGATTCTCCGAATGTTCGGCTGGATACCAGCTCCTGCACGACCAGATATCCGCTTTCCTCCTTTGTCCTTATTGGAGATGGTCTGGGAAGATATTCAAAGACGTAGGAGAATTTCAGGGTATTTTTAGATAGTTTCTCGAAGGTCTTACAGCCTAAGTTTTCATTATTAGCTTTAGATCCCTCTTTTTTTGTATCAATCAAATTTTTTTGAATTTAAAATTTAGAACTGAAGTTACCTAAAGATTGAAAAAGTTTAGATTTTTTGATATAATAGCCTTTGATGGATATTTAAATTAGAATTTTGTAAAAGTGGAGCGAGTGATGTACGATAAATTTATTAGTAAAAGTGAAGAAAGGGTAGAAGTTTATTTTAAATTGAGGTTTTTTGAAAAAAAATCTTATGTTGAGGTAGTAGATAAAAAAGGGGAAGAAGTCAGTTTTCCAATAACTCCTATCCAAACAGATAAAAATACTTTAGAGATAATTTCTAATTTAGATCTTATAAACGAGCATAATTGTTTTAATATATCGTGGGAAAATGAATCTAATCTAGTTTATCTAGAAGAAAACCCATATCTGTTTGAACTATTAAGGAAGAGTAAATACTTTGTCACAGAGAGTTTTAAACAAATTAGTATTAGGGAGAACAAAAGAAAAATAACTCTAAAACTAGAAAAATTAAAAGAAAAAATAGTGGTTAAATTAATATTGGATGCCAACTATGAAACTTTTGAATTTTTGACTGAAGATTACGTGATAAGAAAAGACAAGATCTATCATATCGAGGACATAGGGGAAAATTATCTCGGTGCATTGGAATTAAATACACAGATAGATCCAAAAGAGATGGAAAGATTTTTGACTATAACGAACTCTTATTTTGACAACTTAAATTTGGAGTATGAGGATTACAGGGTAGAAAAATTAAAGAAAAGATCGTTTGTACCGCAGGTTATAATAGAAAAAATTTCTAAAGATAGAAGTTTATATCTGAGATTTGGTTTTGAAATATCGACCATGACCTATAATATGTTAAAAAAAGATGATATAAAAACAGTGGTATTACTAAATTCATTGGAAAAAGTAATATCAATTTGTGAGATAGATATATCTGCCATGTCTGAAAGTATGGAAGATGTGATAAAAATATTAGTGAAATACCAAAGAAAGTTAAAATTAAAAGAAAGCTATTATGTGGAGGAGAATCTCATCATTCTGCATGAAAAATTAGCCAAAGAATTTATAAGTAAGGAACTGCTTAATTTAGTTTCAAAATATAAATTTATAGGCACAGAAAAATTGAAAACATATAAAATAAAAACTGTACAGCCAAAATTGATAGCTAAATTATCTCATTCAATTGATTTTTTAGAGGGAGACGCACATCTAGAGATCGAAGGGGAAAAATTTTCTATCTTGGATATAATTTCAAAATATAAAAAAGATTCATATATAGTTCTAAGTGATGGGACTAATGCACTGATTAATAAAAAATATATAGAAAAATTGGAAAGGTTGTTTAAAAATACTAAATCATCTAAAGATGTTAAAGTATCTTTTTTTGATCTGCCAATAATAGAGGAACTTATCGGGGAAAAAATATCTGGAGATGGGATGACCTATGGAAGAAAGATATTTGAAGGTCTAAATGAGATAGAAAATCTGGATATACCGGATGCAATGGTAGACGCAACCCTTAGAAATTATCAAGAATATGGATATAAATGGTTATATTATATAACTGAAAATAAGTTAGGCGGCTGTCTAGCTGATGATATGGGACTGGGAAAAACTATCCAAACCATAAGTATCTTAGCCTATACATATCTGCATAAAAAGTTATCGAGACCTTCTCTGATCATCATGCCTAAAAGTTTGGTTTTTAACTGGGAGAATGAAATAAAAAAATTCTGTAAAGACCTGACTGTAGGAATATATTATGGAAATAATAGGAATTTTAATGATGTAAAAGACAAAAATATTATTCTGACTACCTATGGGACAGTAAGAAATGATGTTAAATTATTGACCAAGGAAAAATTTGAGATGGTAATTTTAGATGAATCCCAGAATATAAAAAATATAACATCTCAGATAACAAAAGCAGTGATGTTATTGAATTCCGAAAAAAGATTGGCTCTTAGTGGAACACCAGTGGAAAATAACCTGGGAGAGCTTTATTCCTTGTTTAGATTTTTAAATCCACAAATGTTTGGCGGAGTTGAAGATTTTAATAATTATTACGCTAATCCAATTCAAAAAGACAATGATTTGGAGATAATAGAGGAATTAAAGAAAAAAATATACCCTTTTATCTTGAGAAGGATAAAAAAGCAGGTGTTAAAAGATCTGCCGGATAAGATAGAAAAAACTCTCTATGTAGAGATGAATGAACCGCAAAGAAAACTATATGAAGAGAGAAGAAACTTTTACTATACCCTTATAAATCAAAAATTAACTGAACATGGAATAGGGAAGAGTCAGATATTTATCCTCCAGGCATTGAATGAATTACGTCAAATAGCCAGTTGTCCAGAGTCCAAAAGTGATGGTTTAGTGAGGTCTGCAAAGTTAGATATATTGGTAAACAATATTTTGGAAGCGGTAAAAAATGGACATAAGGTGTTAGTTTTTACAAACTATATTAATTCGATAAATAATATACGTGAGGAACTGGAAAATCATAGAATTAATCATATCTCTATGACTGGTGCTACAAAAAATAGACAGGAGTTAGTGGAGAAATTTCAGACAGACAAGAAATGCAAGGTATTTATCATGACATTAAAAACAGGAGGGGTCGGACTGAACCTGACTGCTGCTGATAAGATATTTATCTATGATCCATGGTGGAATAAGACAGCAGAGGATCAAGCTGTAGAT
>DAOUPY010000308.1 GCA_030625925.1 Fusobacteriaceae bacterium
AATGGAACCATCGTTATAATCTACGATTATATCTATGATAAAATCATGCCCAAATATGATATTCCATGTGATGACAATGGATTTTTTAAATTTAAAATCTATGATATGGATTTCAATACAGATATCAATATTGAAAACCTGCTGAAAAAATAAAAATTATTTCAAAAGAGTATTCTTAACTGGATACTCTTTTTTTAGTTCAAAAATACTAAGTTTATATGAATTTCCATAGAAACGTTAATTTCTAGTTTGAAAATAGTGTTTTTTGTTGCATTAACCTTATAAATGTACTAGAATAATATTAACAAAATATTTTAAAAGGAGAATATCATGACAACAAAGAAAAAACTTCAATTTCCAACAGCTTATACCATACTTTTTATTGTAGCTGCATTAGTCGCTATCTTGACTTGGATCATGCCGGCAGGTAAATATGATTCACTAGCTTACAATGCTGATAAAAATGCATTTATCGTCACTACAGCCACAGGTGAGATAACTAATTATCCTCCCACTCAAGAAACTTTAGATGGTTTTGATATTAAAGCAAAACTTGATAAATTTGTAGGAGGAGACATTTGGAAACCCATAGGAATTCCAGGAACTTATACTAAGTTAGACTCTAATCCACAGGGGATAAAACAACTCTTTCAAGCTCCTATAAATGGGATGTACGGAGGGGTGGATATCATCATGTTTATCCTGATAATCGGTGGATTTATTGGTGTAGTTAATCATACTGGTGCATTTGATTCTGGTATTTCCCATCTTGCCAAAACATTAAATGGGAAGGAAAAATGGCTTATCATTATCATCACCTCGTTGATTGCCTTAGGTGGAACATCTTTTGGCCTGGCTGAAGAGACCATCGCATTTTATCCTATCTTAGTACCTGTTTTCTTAGCAGTAGGCTATGATGCTATGGTAGCAGTGGCTGCTATATATGTAGGGTCATCTATTGGTACTATGGCTTCTACTGTAAATCCATTAGCCACTATTATGGCATCTAATGCTGCGGGTATTAACTGGACATCCGGGATAGTAGGTAGAGGAGTTATGCTTGTAGTTGGAACAGCTATCTGTATCCTATATATCATTAGATACGCTGAAAAAGTAAAAAAAGATCCCAGTAAATCGCTTATTTTTTCACAGAAAGCTGAGATAGAGAAAAGGTTTTTACACTCTAATGCCGATAAAGAAACTAAAGCTTTTGATATCAGAACTAAATTAATCCTGTCTATATTTGCACTCTCATTTATAGTTATGATCTATGGTGTTTCAAAACTTGACTGGTGGTTCTTAGAGATGACTACACTGTTTTTTGTAGCTTCTATCATTGTGGCAATCATAGAAAAAATAGATGAAAAAATTTATGTAGCTGAATTTTTAAATGGTGCCAGAGATCTTTTAGGAGTGGCTCTCATCGTTGGTATTGCTAGAGGAGTTACAATGATCATGGACAACGGATTAATCAGTGACACTATGTTATACTACACTTCAAATATTGTTGCAGATATGGATAAGGGGTTATTTATCAATGTTATGATGATCTTATTTGCCGGACTTTCGTTCTTTGTTCCATCGTCTTCTGGATTGGCTGTATTATCTATGCCTATCATGGCTCCCCTTGCAGATGTTGTTGGTATTCCTCGTGAATCAATTGTAAGTGCTTACCAATACGGTATGGGAATGATGGCATTTATCACTCCTACAGGGCTTGTTTTAGCATCTCTGATGATGGTAAATGTAACTTTGGATAAGTGGTTTAAATTTATTATGCCTCTGCTAGGGATTTTACTGGTCTTTACTTCTGGACTGCTTCTTGTAGGAGTTTATTTCTAAATCTAAAAAATAAATTATATTTTTCAAATAAAAATCCCCTGTATTTTAATTTTACAGAGGATTTTTTTTATTTAACTGAACTATAAAAATCACTTTTAAAACAGTACTAAAGTATTAAAAAATGGCGACAAACTTGACTTTTTTTAACATATATATTATAATTTTAAAGATTTTTGATTAAATTTCAATTAAAAATCAACTATTGTTCTAGGGAGGATAATTTATGAAAAAAGTATTATTAGGGTTAGCAGCACTATCGGCAGTATCGTTTGGTGCTCAAGGGGACACGTATTTAAATGCAAGATTTGGGGGAGATTTAGGAGCTGAATATACTAAGATTTCCATTAAAGATGATGTAGGAGATGTTCCTGCCTTAACTAATGAGACAAAGGGATTTGGTGGAGAGATAGCCATTGAGGGATATAGAGGTTTAACAGATAATTTTGATCTAGGTTTAGGTTTAGCCTACCAATTCCATGGAGATAGGGAAGACAAATCTAACGGAGCTATAATTGACGGTAACTATGGACAGCTAGATTCTAAAGGTGGAGAGTATAATTCGGTACCATTATATTTAATCGCTAAATACAACTTTCATATGAATTCAGGATTCACACCATATTTAAAGGCTAACTTAGGTTATTCATTTAACTTTGGATCTTCAGATGTAGAATTATCGTTTACAGGTACAAATGAAAGTGGAAAAGCGGAGACAGAGGTTGAAAATGGTCTCTACTGGGCTGTTGGTGGAGGAATGGAATACCATAATTTCACAGTAGAATTAATGTACGCACTTAATAAGGCTGAATCAAAACTTAAAGATTTAGATGAGGAAAAAGTAGACAATGACTATGGAAGAATTGTTCTTTCTGCCGGTTATAGATTCAATTTATAGGAAGATCAAAAGGCTGAAAATTTTCGGCCTTTTTTTAACGTATATTCTTTCTCCTAATCCCCCTAAAGGGAGTTTCCCTATAAATCAAAGAGCTTTAACGATTATAATTTATGGTAATAACCCTTGCGGTTACTTGCTTTGCTCAGGAAAAATGCATTGTTCAAGTTGGCAGTATTATCGACTGTATTTTTGCCCAGGGGGACATATATTTAAATGCCAGATTCAGTTGGAATTTAAATAATAAAAAGAGGGATAAATTCCCTCTAAAATACCTTATTTTTCACTCCAATTTTTAAACCATTTATCTACTGAATTTTCTAATTCATACATAAAATCAGCATTTGTTTTTCTATTGTAAAATTCATCTATAAATGATTTTCCTTCATTTGTTTTTTTTGAATGAAATTCCTCTTCCTTTGAGTTAAACATTGTTTTTAAATCTTTTTCA
>DAOUPY010000018.1 GCA_030625925.1 Fusobacteriaceae bacterium
GTATAAATCGTTTGGATTGTTTAAAACATAGTTAGATATATATTGATCTCCAGCGATAGCATTTAAAATTCCGAATCAACCAAATAAACTAAACCAAATAAATAAGAAGAAAGTCGGGATTAAAGTAGAGGCTAAAACAAACTCTTTGATAGTTCTTCCCTTAGAAATTCTAGCGATAAATACACCTGTAAAAGGTGTCCAAGATATCCACCAAATAAGGGTAGTTAATGGCCAGTCATTGAACCATCCTTTATCCTGAAATATAAATGTATCGGTAGCTATAGGAACTAAATCGATGATAGTTTTACCTAGTGTAGAAAGAATCATCTCCATAAAGAATCTAGTAGGTCCAAAAACAAATGTAAACATTAAAAGACTAAGTGCGATAACAATATTGAAATCTCCTAAGAATTTCATACCCTTTCCTAAGGGTAAAATTGCAGGAATTGTATATCCTATAAAAAGTACTCCTAAAATAATTAACGAAGAAGTCAGTCCAGTAAATTGCATACCGAGGATTGCTTCTAAACCATTTTTAACCTGGAAAACACCCAGGCCGATAGATGCAGAAACTGTAAGGGCTGCCGCACTGGAAGCCATAATATTGGTGATAAATCCTAATTTTTTACCCCAAGGTTTATCCTTGAATCCCACTTGTATAGGTGATCCCGGTAAAAAACTAGCCTCTTTATGGTAGGCGAAATAAGCTATAACCAAACCTGACATAGCATAGATTGTCCAAGCTGGTATTCCCCAATTATACATAGCTAAAGAAAGTGCGTTTTTCCCAGCGACTATATCAGTATACCCGCCAGCAAGCCCCTTGGGAGAGTGTAAGAAATGAACCATAGGCTCAGCTACTCCAAAGTTAACCAATCCTACACCGATTCCGGCAGTAAACAACATGGCTATCCAAGAGAAGGTAGAGAATTCAGGCTTAGAATCTTTAGCACCTAACTTAATCTTTCCATACTTAGAGAAAGCCAATGAAAATAAAATTAATAAAAACACTAATGGTAAACTAATGGTAAACCAGTTGAAAGTACCGTGGAAATCATATACCCATTTCCATAGATTGGTGGTTAACGATGTGGGGTTAATCAGTCCCCACAGAGCAAATACGGCGGTAATTGCTAATGAAACATAAAATAATAAATTTGAATCTTTCTTTTTCATAGTTTAAACTCCTTTTTTAATAATGATTTTCTTGGTAAAAGTTTAGCATTATATATGTGGAAATATGTTGTGTTTAACCAAAAACCATACTTTTTTAGAACGAATAGTGTATATTTTGTAGCGAATTTTTAAAAATTTATAGAAAAAAACTATTGATGGATGTGGAAAAAAAATAATTTAGTAAAGGAATGCTTACCTTTGAATTTAAAATGGTGTAAAATAAATATATATATCGATTCTTTTTATTAAAGAATAAAAGTTTAGAAGGAGGGGAAATAAATGAGAATATTTCACTTTGATGAGCTGGGATCGACCAGTGACTATCTGAAGGAAAAAAAGGATAAAAAAGAATGGGACCTGGTTATAGCAGACGTTCAAACTTCCGGACGGGGGCGGCGTGGAAATCTTTGGGTATCTCCTGCTGGAGCAGGACTATTCAGCTTTGTCTTAAAGGAAGACCCCAACCTAAGTATGGAAGAATATAGTAAACTGCCATTAGTCGCGGGTATGGCTCTATTACAGGGGTTAAAGGCTGTGGTGGAATTAGATTATAAATTTAAATGGACTAACGATATATATTTATTGGATAAAAAATTATCTGGAATTTTGGTGGAAAAAGTAGGAGATTTTTTTATTGTAGGGATAGGGATAAACATAAATAATTCAAATTTTTTAGGAGAGTCTAAAAATGGTATCTCTTTAAAAAGTGTAACAGGGGATAAATATGAAGTTGAAAACACAATAAAAATAATTATGAATTCATTTAAAAAATATTGGAATAGATACCTCAGGGGAGAATGGAATGAGATCTTGCGGGAGATAAATCAAAAGAATTATCTTCTAAATAGAAAGATAGAGGTAGAATTTTTAGGTAAAAAAACATCTGGCATAGGAAGAAAAATCTTGAAAGATGGTAAATTAGAGGTAGAAACTGCAGATGGAATAAAAGAATTTATGGTAGGAGAGATCCATATTAAATTATAGAGGGGGGCTGTGGTGAGAAAAAAAATGAAAAAGGGACTGATAAATATAATAATTCTTATGGTTATCTCCATTATTTTAGGAAATACCTTGAGGATAGATGCAGACATAGATGAAAATTTGAGAGTTAGAATGTATTATAGTTTGGCCATATTTATGAATTTAATTCCCATAGTTTATTTTTTATTTAAATTCAGAGTAGCTAAAAAAAGACCTATATTCTTCATAGGGTTTATCTTCTACTATTTAATAATCCTGCCCATATGGATGAGCCTTTCCTTTGAAGAAGGAATGATGGGGCAATTTGGTTTAACCAGGGATAATTTGACATCACTGAAATGGATAATAATATTAAACTTAATGCTTTTATTGATCTCTCAATTTTTTATAATCAAATATGTATTTGTGGATATTTTATCCGGCAGGAGGAGAGCTAAGACTGATGATATAGGAATAGTTCTTTTAACCTATATAACATTGGGAATAATTTTTGGTTTTTCCTACATATTATTGATAGAAAATAATCCAAATGCCTTAGAGGGGATGATATCAAAAAGTTTAGGGACAAGAGATTTATATTTTAGGGGGATGTATTTTAGTTTTATAACCTTAACCAGTGTAGGCTATGGAGAAATAGTTCCCATATCTGTGGCTGCTCAGGCATTGACCATATTAGAGAGTGTGATGGGTGTTTTACTCCTAAGTTTTTCTCTGGGAATTATATTTAGTTCAAATTTGAATATAAAGGAAGAGCAGGAAAAAATAGACAAAGAAAAGCTGGAGAAAAAAAATATAGATAGAGATACTTCACCGGCAAAATATAAAGAATTGAAAATAAGGTTAATGTTGGAGTTTGAGGAGAGTTTGGACAGGAATATCGAAAGATATATTGAGGGAAAAGATGAAAGTTAGTATAAAACTTAGATAAAAAGATAAGTTCTAGATAGACTAATCATGAACAAAGATTTGAAAAAAATGTAACAAAAAAAGGAGAAGAAAAAATGGAAAAGATACTCGTTGGCTTAAGCGGAGGAGTAGATTCTTCAGTAACTTCATATATTTTGAAAGAAGGCGGGTATGAGGTAATAGCAGTGACTCTGCAAGTGGATAAAAACTCCCAGGGAGAGATTGCAGAAGCTAAAAAAGTAGCCGATACATT
Organism: Fusobacteriaceae bacterium; assembly: GCA_030625925.1. GTDB lineage: Bacteria > Fusobacteriota > Fusobacteriia > Fusobacteriales > Fusobacteriaceae > Psychrilyobacter. Next base: position 3,317 of record DAOUPY010000018.1, read on the forward strand.
GGGAATAAAACATGTAGTTTTAGATGTATCAGAAGATTTTGAAAAGATAGTGATTAAGAATTTTTTAGATGGATATAGCAATGGGACAACTCCTTCACCTTGTGTAGTATGTGATGAGAGGATAAAGATAAAAACTCTCGTAGATTATGCAGATTTAGTAGGAGCAAAATATATAGCCACAGGACATTATTGTAATTTGGAATATTCACCCCAAATGGAGAAATATCTCCTGAAAAATGCAGCAGATATACGTAAAGATCAAACCTATATGCTTTATAGATTGGATGAGAGTACCCTGAAAAGGATGAAATTTCCCCTATATGACTTTACTAAAGCGGAAGTTAGGGAGATGGCCAAAAAAATAGGATTGGTAACTCATAATAAAAAAGACAGCCAGGGAATATGTTTTGCTCCAGAGGGGTATAAGACATATTTACAGGGGAAATTAGAGGATAAGATCGAAAAAGGAAACTTTGTAGATGAAGATGGAAACATAATGGGGGTTCATGATGGATATCAGCTCTATACCATCGGGCAGAGAAGAGGTTTAAATTTAAAAAAACCGAGACCCTATTTTATATTGGATATAAGACCTTCTAAAAACGAGATCCTTTTGGGAGACTACGATAAATTATTTATGAAAGAGGTGGAGCTGATAGATTATAAGTTTGTAGTTGATATAGATAAATTGTTGGAGATAGAGCTCATGGCAAGGCCGAGGTTTTCAAGTCATGGATCTATGGGCAGGTTAAAAAGAATTTCTGAACCTGGAAAGGAAGACAAAATATATTTTGAATATCAAGAGAAAAATCCACAGAACGCTAGAGGGCAGCATATGGTACTCTATTATGGTAAATACCTGGTAGGCGGAGGAGTGATAGGATGAAAAAAATATTTATGGTGTTGATGGCTTTAATCTTTATAGGCTGTAATAAAACTGAGGTAAAAACTAAAGAGTTGGTTTTTACCAGACAAATGATTCAGATTACCATAGATAGTATAGAGGAGTTAGAATTAGGAGACACTTCAGAAATAACTTTTAAATTATGGGGGTATGACCTGTATATTGCAGATGCCGGTGCCACTCTGTTAAAAGAATATAAATATAACCTGTTTAAATTACCAGTGACCTATGGGATTTATTATCAAAAAGAATGGGATGAAAAAATAAAACCTAGTGGAAGTGGTAAATATGGATATTATATAACTTTAGAGGGAGAAAATAAGGAAGGGAAAAAATATAAGATAGATTATGAGGCTACCAGCAAGGATTATTTCGGAATTAGAAAAACAAAAATAGAAGAGTTATCGGAAAAAATCTACATAAGGGAGATAAGATGAAATCTTATTTTAATATCTTAATTTTATAGAGTATACTAAAAATAGGTATATCAACTAATAAGTAATCAGGAGGAGATAAGATGTCACACAGAATAAGAAAAGATGAGTGTATTTCATGTGGAGCATGTGAAGATGTATGCCCGGTAACTTGTATTTCAGAAGTAGAAGATGGTAAAAGATTGATAGATGAAGATGCGTGTATCGACTGTACTGCATGTGCAGGAGTATGCCCGGTAGCTTGCATAGATCAAGTATAAGATTGTTAAAGGGTTAGAATATTCGATGAATATTCTAACCTTTTTTATTATCTAGGAAATTATACCCGTAAAGAGCGTAATACTACCAGCGAATGTCATCACCAAGATTTCTGCCAGTGAATGGCATCACCAAAATACTAGTAGTTTACTTTACAAACATAGAATTTTGAGATAGAGATTATTACATAATCTAAGAATCTTGAGATAGGGATTTATTCGTAAACATAGAATTTTGCGCTAAAATTTATGGAATAAATAAAAAATTATAAAGACTAAGATTGTGCCTGTCTGGATGCAACGTCAAGTTGCTTTTTTTTTATGGATGAATAAACCAAAAAAAAATGATATAATAAAGAAAAACATACAGGGGGAATCATGGATATAAAAGATTATGCTCAGGAAATATTTGATGTTGAAATAGATGAATTAAAAAAAGTAAGGGATAAAATAGGGCAGGAATTGGAGAGAACAGCCAAATTGATCATGGACTGCAAGGGGAAGGTCGTTGTCACAGGAATCGGAAAATCTGGAATAGTAGGGAAAAAAATAGCTGCAACCTTAGCTTCTACAGGAACATTGACCGTCTTTATAAATTCAGCTGAAGGTCTTCATGGTGATCTTGGGATGGTTCATAGAGAAGATGTGGTAATTGCTATTTCAAACTCAGGAAACAGTGATGAGGTAGTATCTATAATTCCATCAATAAAAAAAATAGGTGCAAAATTAATAGCTATGACTGGAAATAAAAGGTCTAAGTTAGGGGTGGAAGCTAATGAAGTATTGGATATAGGTGTCGAAAGGGAAGCTTGTCCTATGAATATAGCTCCTACTTGCTCGACTACAGCTACTATGGTTATGGGAGATGCTTTAGCATCAGTACTTATTAAATTAAGAAATTTCAAACCAGAAAATTTTGCTGTATATCATCCGGGAGGCAGCCTGGGTAGAAGGCTGCTAATGAAGGTGAAAGATGTGATGCACAGTGGGTCTAATCTTGCAGTTGTAGAAAAAGATACCGATATAGATGAGGTATTGGTGACTATGACAAAGAAAAAACTGGGAGCTGTCTGTGTACTGGAAAACGAGAAGATGGTAGGAATAATCACAGAGGGAGATATTAGAAGAGCCTTGGGAAATAAAGAGGAATTTTTCACCTATAAAGCTAAAGATGTTATGATCTCTAAATTTACTTATATTGAATCTGAAAAGATGGCTGTAGATGCATTGGAACTCATGGAAAACAGAGATAGTCAAATTTCAGTTTTACCTGTGTTAGAAGGAGAAAAATTAATAGGTATGGTAAGGATCCATGATTTATTAAATAGTGTCAATTAATCTTGACAAGTTTACTATGATAATATATAATTTATATATTAAGAAAATATAATATTGATTTCAGGAGGAGTTTTAAATGGTAAATAAAGATATGAATATATTAGAAGCTGTGCAACAGTATCCGGTAATTGTTCAAGTGTTCCAAAGATACGGACTTGGGTGAGTAGGTTGTATGGTAGCCTCAGGTGAGAGCTTAGGAGAAGGAATCGCGTCACACGGATTAAATGCTGATGTTGTAATCGAAGAAATGAACAAGTTAATCGAAGAAACTAAGTAATTTTATTAAGTGATTTATATAGAAAAGACCTCTGAAATTTCAGAGGTCTTTTTTGTTGTATATATTTTATAATATTATTAGATAACCATCCCGTAAACCATCTTCCCAGCCATGACTAAGGACATAACTATAAAGATAGGTTTTATAAATGCAGCTCCATTTTTTACAGCCATCTTACTGCCTAGTTTAGAACCTAAGATCATAAATACAGAAGAGATAAGACCATACCTGAGATCCACTTGTCCATGGTATAAAAAAGTAAGGAGAGCAGCAAAACCAGTGGTTAAATTCAATACCTTGGTATTGGCAGTGGCAACGGTAAAATCAAATTTAAAGATTTTTACCAAGCCAAACATAAAGAATGTTCCTGTGCCTGGACCAAAAAATCCATCGTAAAACCCTAAAATAGAAGTTAGGATCTTACCTAAAAATTTATTTTTAGGAGTAAATCCATCAAAGGAATTTATCATTCCAACTCTTTTAGAGATAACAGTGTAGATAGCCACTCCAAAAATCATAAATGGAATCAGCCTCTTCAGGATATCGGGAGTAATAAATTGCAGGGCACTAACACCGATAACTGCTCCTATAAATGCAAAGGGAATCATGAGTTTGAGTAATTTAAAGTTTAATTTGTTACTCTTAAAAAATTCGTGACTGCTGACCAGTGTCCCAGCAGAGGCAGCCAGCTTATTTGTTCCTAAAGCAAGGTGGGGCGGGAGACCAGCTAAAAGCAGTGTAGGAGTACTGATGAGCCCTCCTCCTCCAGCAATAGAGTCGATAAATCCAGCGATAAACATTCCTAATCCGATCAATAAAATTTCCATATATCCTCCATAAATCTTACAAAATAATTTTTTTAGTAACTAATATAATATATTAAAAATTATAAAAAATCAAGATTTCAAAAAAAAATATGATAAAAGATTAGTTATTATAATTATAAAATTTTGAAAGTTCTTTTTTATTGGGCTGAATAGTGCACTTTATACCGTATTAATAGAACATTTAAGTGTTTGAATAAGTAGGTATTAAAAGGATATATATAAGATGAAAGAAGAATTATAAATTTCAATGTAAGGATTAAGGATTAAGATTGAATAATAGAAGCTGAAGAACTATAATGTAACTAAAACTCAAAAGTATATTATTAAGGGGGAGAAAGGTGGAACATAAGGGGTACGGACTTGCATTTTTAGCAGGTGTTACATGGGGAACTCTTGGGATTATCTCGCATTATTTAGGAGAAACAGGGGTTGGGCCATTTGAAATAGCTTTTTTGAGGTTATTATTTGCTTTTTTATCGATGTTTGTATTTTATTTAATTACAGATAGAGAAAAACTAAAAATAGGGAGAGAAGGGATAAAACACTCTTTATTGATAGGGATAATAACCCAGGGAACCATGAGTCTGGCAATATATAAATGTATATCTATGACATCTACCACAGTAGGGGTAATGATGGTATGTTTAGGACCACTTTTTACAGCGGTCTTATCGAGAATATTTTTTAAAGAAAAGATTACTATTTTTAAGGGCTTAGCTCTAAGTCTGGCATTTTATGGAGCATTTTTAGTAGTGACTGGAGGAGATGCATCGGCTCTAAAAGCTAATGGAATTGGTCTTTTAATAGGTTTGGTTTCAGCACTGGCATATGGATTTTTTCCTATACTGACTAAGAGAATCCCTGAAAAGTGTAATTTAACAGGTATACTTATGTATAGTTTTTTAGTGGGAGCTGTATATGTATTTTCGATGGTGGATACTAAAATATTATTGGGAACACTCAGTTTAAAAATGATAGGAATATCTGTGGTATTGGGGTTAATTCCGACAGTTTTATCCTGTACTTTTTATTCTTTAGCACTTAAATATACTACGCCTACAAAGGCAGGAATAATGAGTCTGGTGGAACTTCCAACTGCTGCTATTATTGGTCATTTTTTGATGGGAGAATACTTATTTGTTGTGAATGTAATAGGAATTGTTGTACTACTCTTAGGAACAGTGGTGTCGAAAATAGAGCTGCCGAAGAAAAGAAAAGCTGTTATGGCTGGATAACTTATATTTTTAGTTGTTTAAAAAATATAAAATTGAACTTAACGGCTTTAAAAAAAAATCTTATTATGTTATAATTAAAAAAATATAGACTAAGAAATTAGGAGAAAGATATGAAATTTAAAAACAACCAAACTTATTATTACTATTATTAATTGAGGGACTGTGTAGAAATATTACAGCCCATTTTATAGTATACTAATAGGGGTTGTATCTGAATTAAACTTTTTAAAGCTTGCAGATATAATCTGTGAGCTTTTTTTTAAATGGAAAATAAAAATTATATATAAGAGGAGATCGATTATGGATATCAATGCAGAGGTACAAAGACAGTTAAATATATTAAAAAGGGGAGTAGAGGAACTAATTTCTGAGAAGGAATTAGAAAAGAAACTGAAAAAATCATTGGAGACTAACACTCCATTAATTGTAAAATTAGGGATAGACCCAACAGGTTCAGACTTACACATAGGTCATGCAGTACCCCTTAGAAAGTTAAAGCAGTTTCAAGATCTAGGGCATAGAGTAAAATTTTTAATCGGTACATTTACAGCCAGGATAGGGGATCCTACAGGGAAATCTGAAACCAGACCAATGTTGTCTTCTGAAGATATCACAAAGAATATCCAAACATATTTAGAGCAATTAAAGTTGATCTTAGATATGGAAAAAACAGAGGTTGTATATAATGGTGACTGGCTGGAAAAACTAAAATTAGAAGATGTATTAAAATTATTATCTCAATTCACAGTAGCACAGATGATTCAAAGAGACGATTTTTCTAAGAGATTGGCAGCAGGAAAACCTGTATCATTGGTAGAATTTATGTATCCGATCTTACAGGGATATGACTCTGTAGCAATAGATGCCGATGTAGAATTAGGAGCAACTGAGCAGACATTTAACTTATTGAGAGGTAGAGATTTACAGAGAAATGCAGGGACAGAACCGCAAATATGTATGATGATGCCGATCTTAGAGGGATTAGATGGAGTAGAAAAGATGTCTAAATCACTGAATAACTACATAGGAATAACAGAAGCTCCTAATGATATGTTTGGAAAGGTAATGTCTATCTCAGATGAGCTTATGTGGAATTACTATGAGGTAGCTACAGATGTTCCCATGGAAGAGGTTGCAGGATTAAAGGCAGGAGTAGCTGACGGAACTATCCATCCTATGGATTGTAAAAAGAGGCTGGGAGCGGAAATTGTAACTATCTACCATAACGAAGAAGAGGGAAGAAAGGCTTACGATTGGTTTGAAAATGTATTTTCTAAGAGAAATATGGATGTAGATCTGCCAGAAGTAAAGGTAGATGAAGATGAAGTAGGAGCAATCGACCTATTAGTGAAGAAGTTAAACTTCTTTAAGGGAACATCTGATGCTAGAAGACTCATCACTCAAGGTGGATTTAAGGTAAATGATGTGGCAATTAAAGATGTAAAAGCAATGATAAAGATTGAAGCTGGAATGATAGTAAGAGCAGGAAAAAAGAAGATAGTTAAAATCACTAAATAATAAAGTGCCCCCTAGGAGGGGGTATAAAAAAATCCCTGATTTTTAGGGATTTTTTTTGATCTTTATAACTTTTATATTTTTTTTAATTTCTCAATAAACATCTCTATGGGCTGCACACCTAATAGGTCATCTTTGTCATTGAAAAAAATCCTGGGGACGGAACTTATCCCAAATTTATTGGAAAGATCACTGTATAGATTAGCCTGTATCATCTCAGCATCAATATTTTTATTTAATAGAGCTATCTTATAAGCTGTCATAACTGCTTTGGGGCAGTGCGGGCATTGCAAACTTACAAATACTTTTATATTTATTTTTTTATTAATTTGTTTAATAGTATCTACTACTTTATTTTCCAGTGGAATCGACACTCCAGAACTTTCCAGGAGGGCGAATAAAAGTGAATTTATTTCATGTCCACTGGGAATTCCATAAAATTTAATTCTAGTAGGCTTGTTTTCTACCAAAAATGTAGTTCCTGGAACCTTATCAATCCCATATTTTTCAGCTAGATCAGAGTTTTTACTTAAATTATATTCTATAAATGTTATCTTGTCATTTAATGCGGCGACCTGCATCATCATAGTAACTACCTCATCACAGAGAGGTTTCCCACTTTCCACAAAGGTGACAATTTTAATTGGATTTTTTATTTTATCCAGTCCTTCTTTCATTTGTTTTAAAACTTCTTTATTGAATATATTCGACATATCCTCCCTCCCTTCTCGTTTACAGAACATTTGTTGTCCTAATCTTTAGTCATCTTATAATTATATATTTACCACAGATGAAAAAATCCTTTAAGAAAATAGAAAATATATGCTAAACTTTTATAATAGTAGCTCCGCCAAATAAAAACACAGGGGGATAAAATGAGGTTAGAAAAGAAAATATATATATATTTAGTAATTTTGATAACGGTTATACTGCTTATAACACACTTTATTTTTTTTAAAACTAGAGTTCAGATAGAAAATTTGAATGAACGGAAAAATCTTGAAAATATAGCTCTGACTCTCAGCCAGGATCCATTTATAATAGAAAATTTATATGAAAAAAACTCAAAAAACATACAGGCTTACACCAATAAAATATGGTCTGAATTAGAGGATATAGATTTTATAACGGTAGCGGATATGGAGAGCAGGAGGTATTCCCATGTAGATCCTCAATATATAGGTAAGATATTTGAAGGTGGAGATGAAAAGGACGTTGTAAAAGAGGGAAAGTCGTATTTTTCAATGGCCAAGGGAACTCAAGGAATATCCCTTAGAAAATTTATACCTATACATTATGAAGGGAAACAGATAGGGTTTATAAGTGTAGGGAAATACCAGGTAGAGCGAGAAAAATGGAAAAATAATTTTATTTTTGAATCGATATTTTTATTTTTTATAATTCTTTCATTCGGAGCTTTTCTATCATATTTTCTGGCCGAGAGTATAAAAAAAGAAATTTTCGGATATGAACCTGTGGAAATAGGAAGATTTTATGCTGAAAAAAAAGTGATATTTGACAATATGCACGAGGGAATAGTAACAATAAACAATAAGGGAGAAATTACTAAAACCAATATAGCAGCTCAAAATATGCTGACTTCAAAGGATGATGAGATATTTAAACGGTTATTTGAAACAGTGATAAAAACACAATCCGGATTTAACGACAGGGAGATAATGGTCGAGAGGGGAAAATTATTTATAAGTGCGATAAAATTAAATAAAACAAAAAAAAAATTGGATGTTATCTTTATCCTGAGGGATGGAGGAGAGGTAAAAAGAGTAGCTAGGGAGATAACGGGAGTTGGTCAAATAATCAACTCCATGAGAGCTAATGTCCATGAATTTAAGAATAAGATCCATGTAGTTTCCGGGCTGCTGCAGCTGGAGGAATATGAGAAAGCTAAAGACTATATCCTCTACTTGGAGTATGAAGTTGAGAATGAAAAACACAATGTTGTAGGAGTAAAAGATCCGATAATAGAAGCACTTATCCTGGCAAAGATGAGTTTAGCTAAGGAATATAGGATAGACTTTAAGGTAGATGAAAAAACTAAATTAGATAAAACACACGGCGGGATAGATACCAATGATTTGGTTGTGATAATTGGGAATCTATTGGAAAACGCAAGGGAAGCCTGTGAAAATAGTGTGGAAAAGAAGATTCAAGTTGGGTTTTTTGAAGATGAAGTTAAATTGAGAATAGAGGTTACAGACAGCGGCCGAGGGATAGACACCTATGAGATGGAAAAAATATTTAATATGGGTTACTCATCTAAGGGTAAGGGACGTGGTTCTGG
>DAOUPY010000161.1 GCA_030625925.1 Fusobacteriaceae bacterium
TGCCATCTACCTCTAGTTTAAATTCAAACTCCCTATTTTCATTGATTTCCATAGCTTCTATAGCAGAATTAATCACTTGAAATTCTAGGTTTCCACCACCTATTGTACCTATAGTTGTTTTATCAAAAAAAACTCCCATGATACTGCCTGATTTTCCAGGACTAGATCCATATACACCTATCAGAGTTACCAGGGCCACTTTTTCACCGCTATCTATTCTTTTGGCTATTTCCTCCATGATTTTACCTTCCATACTTCCCTCCTTGTACGGTTAATTCATGAATTAACCATTTACATACTAAATTTTTTTTAAGTATTACTTTGTTTTTAAATATAATTAATCTCCTGTTATAGTTCTATCAGAAAAGATTAAGATTAATCTCTCTGTTTAGAACTATTATTTAACCAATAGTGGTTATAACACCACATGACAGCAAAACTAATGCAGGTTACAATAATTAAGAGGATATTCGCTGACTTATTATCTCCTTTTTCCACAGCATAATAGATAGCCATGGGTATAGTCTGGGTTTTTCCTGGAATATTCCCGGCGATCATAAGGGTCGCACCAAATTCTCCAAAAGATCTGCCAAAGGAAAGAACTGCACCGGCTCCAATGTTTTTCCTGATAAGGGGGAAGATAACGTATCTGCACATCTCTAATTTAGTAGCTCCCATTTCAAAAGCTGCTTCAATGTGCTCCCGATCTATTTCCAAAAAACCTGCTTTAATACATTGATATGCCATGGGAAGGGAGACAAGAACACAGGCTATAACTCCTGCCTTCCAGGTAAAGATCAATTCTATCCCATAGGCGGCCAGGAACCCGCCTAGGATTCCATTTTTACCTAGTAAGACAAGGAGTACATATCCTAAAACCGAGGGTGGGAAAAATAGTGGAAAACTTATAAATCCTTCAATCAACTTATCTCTTTTTCGTTTCCCCTTATAAATAAAAATTGCTATAAAAAAACTTAAAGCTACACTTATAAGAGTTGAGATAAAAGCTATCTTTAAAGAAAGTTTACTTGCTTCTAATATCATCTATCTCACCTTAAATCCATATTTTTCAAAGATTTCTATATTTTTAATAAGGTAATCATTAAATTTTTCCCCTTGGACACTTCCTATTTTTACTCCTGATGCATATACTATTTGGGAGTGTAAAGCTCCGTCGATATAATAGATTTCTTTATCTTCTAGGAGGAGAGCATCGGTCTTATAAACTATAGAATAATCCACCTCACCTATCTTGACATAAAAAAGCGCCGACCTGACATCTTTAGTAAAGATAATCTTATCTTTAAAATCTTTCCATAGATCTGAGCTTATCAATGCTTCCCGGCCATATCTTCCTGCTGGAACAAAATCAGGATCCCCCATAGCCAATGGTTTTTTTGTATTTTTTAAAATGTCTTTTAAATTATTTATTTTGTTGTTTCCTATAACTACCAAAGTATTTTCTAATAGGTGTTTATCCTTATCGATTATTTTTCCCTTTACAAGCTGGTCTATATGATCTTTAGAAGCTAAAAATATAAAATCTACCGGGGCTCCCTCCTCCATCTGCCTTCTTAGTGATCCAGAAGCCCCTAGGTTTATCCTTACCTCTATTCCTGTATCCTTTGTATAGTTTTTTGCAACCTCTTCAATTCCATCGGTGAGGCTGGCTGCGACACTTATAGTCACAGTTTCCTTCTCTTTTTTACCCCTGTTACAACTCATCAATGATATCATAATCAGGATAAATAATATTTTTTTTATCATCTAAATCTTTCTCCTCAGGTATAGAACTGCTTCCAAAGCTGATCCGCCAATGCTTCTGGCTTTATCTGATATGGTATAGCAATTTTGCTGTTGATCTTTACGGGGATCCACATCTCCTATTTTAAACCCCTTAGAAACACTGTATCCATCCCTTATAATCCCCCTCAGAACTCCAGTCAGGGGAGACCTCACCTCTGTATTACCTACGAGAGCGACTACCTCATCTTTTTTCACCGTGTCTCCAATATCCCTGATATTTTTAATAATTCCATGGGTTTCACTATAGATAACCCTTTCCCGTCCATAGCCCTCTATAACTCCTGGAATACCAGTGTTCTTTTTGGCTTCTCCAGAAAAAATTAATCGCCCCAGGTCGTGGCCACGCATTGTTTCTATCACAATATCTACATCTCTTCCTGCACTAAAACCAGGACCAAGACCTATAGTAATAGGAGCCATATGGATCTTTGTACCTAAGTTTCTTTTAGCTAAGATAGCGTCCACTACAGCCAATGGTTTTAATTTTTTTATTGTATCACCACAAGGATCCACAATTACCGCTATATCTCCTCCATCCAATATTTTACAGGCTTCTTCTACCTCATGAGCCAGTACAGCCTTACTTCCCTCTAAGATTACTTCTCTTTGATATACGGCTTCTCCATAACAGACAGATCTTCTTATAAAAGATGGATTTTTCACCTCTAAAACTACGACTCTAAATCCACTCCTATGAAATTTCTGTATCACACCAGAAGCCAGGTCTCCTCCACCTCGTACTATTATCAGCTCAGACATTTTTGTGATACCTCCCTTTGTTTATATCTTTATAATCTTACCTTCCGCAACTTTTATGCCAATATTTTTATTTCTAATTTTTTTTAAAAAATAAACTCCTACTAAAAATAATAGGAGTCTCCTTTTTTTACTTTTTAAAATCATAGCAACAGCTATAATTTCATCGGATTCAGCGGTTGTTTTTTATACCTGATCTCATAGTGCAGGTGAGGACCAGTGACCCTGCCTGTCTTCCCGGATTTAGCTATGACCTTTCCTTTTTTTACTTTTTGTCCTTTTTTTACCAAGATTCTATTCAGGTGTGCAAATCTTGTTTCATAATTATTTCCATTGTCTATAATAACAATTTTCCCATATCCATTCATCCAGCCGGCATAGGTGACTACTCCGCTATGAGGAGAGTATACAGGTGTGTTCATATAAGCTTTCAGGTCTACTCCTGTGTGCAGTATTTTCCTGCCTAAAACAGGATGATCTCTATATCCATAAGGACTATTTACCACCATCTTCTTTAGCGGCTTCCCAAAGTTTTTCAAGACAGGGTTTTTAGAGTTACTTTTATATGTTATGGTAGAACTTGAGTTGTAGTTTAGATCTCCCTTATTTACCATCTTTCCCAGGTATATTTTATCACCTCTATAAAGGGTGTTACTTTTTAAATCGTTTATTTTTTTTAAACGGTCGACATTTACATTATATTTTTTCGAGATACTGTAAAGTGTATCCCCTGAGCTTACCGTATGATAGCTGCCTTTGTAATTTTTAGAGGACTTAAGGTATACCTTTTGACCCGAGTATAACAAGTTGTTTTCTAACTTATTTATCTCCTTTAATTCTGAGACTGAAATATTTCTTTTTTGAGAAATAGAATATAGTGTATCGCCTTTTTTCACCGTATAATATTTACTATTAGAACATGAAATTAAAATAATCGAAGTTATTATTATAAAAAATAGCTTTTGTATGGGTCTCATAAACTCTCCTAAAGATTAAAATTTTCTATTAGATTAAAAAAAATATAATAGTTATTAAAATTATACTCTATTTTATTAGTTTCTGTAAACAAAGGAAAGCAAAGAATATTGATTTTTTAGAATATATCGCATCTGTTTTATTAAAATGAAACCATTTTTTTATTATCGGTAGTATTTGTTTTAAAAAAATTGCTTTTTGGGGGGAAGTGTTGTATAAATGTGGTAGGTCAAATAACATTTTTTAAGGGGGCTTATAATGAAGGAAATTCAGGAAAAAGGATTTGGAACAAAAGCAATTCATGGAGGAGCGGAAAAAAATCCATTTGGAACATTAACTACACCGATATATCAAACTTCTACATTTGTATTTGATACAGCAGAACAAGGCGGTAGAAGGTTTGCTTTGGAGGAAGCTGGATATATATATTCGAGATTAGGAAATCCTACATCAAGTGTTATAGAAGGAAAATTAGCATTATTAGAGGGTGCTGAGGCTGCTCTTGCGACTAGTTCGGGAATTGGAGCTATATCTTCTACAATGTGGACGTTGCTTAAAGCAGGAGATCATGTGGTAGCAGATAAAACTTTATACGGGTGTACATATGCATTCTTGAGTCATGGATTAACTAAATTTGGAATAGAGGTAGATTTTATAGATACTTCTGACTTGGAAGCTGTAAAAAAAGCTATGAGATCTAATACTGCAATAGTTTATTTAGAGACTCCGGCAAATCCAAATTTAAAAATTGTAAATATAAAAAAAGTTTGTGAGATAGCACATCAAAATGAAGGAACCAGGGTAGTTGTAGACAATACATTTGCGACACCATATCTTCAAAGACCATTGGAATTAGGAGCTGACCTGGTGGTTCATTCAGCTACTAAATATTTAAATGGACATGGAGATGTAGTGGCAGGATTTGTAGCAGGAGATTTAGATACTGTAACTCAAATAAGATTGATAGGTGTAAAGGATATGACAGGTTCTGTACTTAGTCCGAATGATGCCTTTCTTGTGATGAGAGGAATGAAAACTTTAGAACTTAGAATGGCAAGGCATTGCAGTAATGCATACGAGGTAGCAAAATTCTTAGATATGAATACCATGGTAGAAAAAGTATATTATCCAGGTCTTGCATCTCATGAAGGACATGAAATAGCAAAGGAACAAATGGATGGATTCGGTGGAATAATTGCCTTTGATGTAAAGGGTGGATTGGAAGCAGGAAAAAAATTATTAAACAGTTTAGAGCTATGTACTCTAGCAGTAAGTTTAGGGGATACAGAAACTTTAATTCAGCATCCAGCATCTATGACTCATTCTCCATATACAATAGAGGAGAGAGCGGCAGCAGGAATAACTGAGGG
>DAOUPY010000170.1 GCA_030625925.1 Fusobacteriaceae bacterium
TTTCCTTCCCATGGGTCTGGAAAATTGATGTATAATCCTGCCATTTCCTCATGACCTATAAAGTTAGTGATCTCTTCTCCACGTCTTTTTATAAATAATAAGTTATCCAATCCTAATTTTTCAGATCTTCTAGCTGAAAGAACCAGTCTTTTGAATCTTATTTCTAAAGCCATATGATTTCTTTCTGGATATCTTACACACATATCATTAGCAAACATCCCGCTTCCAGAACCAATTTCTAGGTATATTGGATGTTCATTTTTAAAAAACTCATTCCATTTTCCCTTATAAGAATCCATAACTTCCTTATCATATATGATATGATTTGGATGTTCTGCTAACTTTACCATATATGGATTATAATGTTTTCTTTCATAGTTAAAAAAATGTTTCCATATCTCTCCTACATTGTTATCATTTTTAATATTTGACATCTTGCCTCCATTTTTTATCAACAACACTTTAATACTTCTATGTTATATATATGTTTTTTTACTTATTATTTAGTATTTTTGTCCCTGTCATTTTCAGTACATTTCAGTATACTAAAATTTCCATATTCTGTCAATATCACTCTTTAAAACTGTGGTGAAAATAATTTTGCAACATAAATTTTTTAAAATAAAAATCTTTTTCTGTCACGAATTACACGAAGGTTTAATACTTTACTGCTACAGCACAGAAGTTTTTTTTTGTCAATTAGTGTAATTCGTGACTAGTCTTTTTCTTTTTCTTGGTTTTAATTGAAATTTATAGTCGTTGAGCTTCGGCAGTACTGTTCCTACAATGACGATCGTGTATTACTTAGCTAAGACAAGATTATTTTAGCTTCGGTTTCTCTTACGAAGAGAAACCATAAAAAGGAAGAGTCAGAAACTTCTTGAACTTTTACGTCTCATTTTCTTTCACATCTTAATTTTTTCTAAATAGAAATAAATTAGGTAATCGTGAATTGTAAATGAACCCGTATTAAAGATGGAATCTTTATCTCAAGATTCTTAGATTATGTAATAATCTCTATCTCAAAATCCTATGTTTACAAAGTAAACTACTAGTATTTTGGTGATGCCATTCACTGGTAGAAGTCTTGGGGATGCCCCTTGCGGGTAGAATCTAGTTTTTGTCACAGATTTTCTCAGTCATAATTATTCTCGATTCATTATCTTCTTAAAGGTCAAATCTACCACATGACTATTTTCCTCAAAAAAATTATCTATCCTCTTTTCAGCACTATCGTTTTTTTCATTATTTTTTTCTTTAGTTTCTTTAAGATTAATTGCCTTGTACAGCTCCTCTACCCCATTCACCTGAGTTCCAATTTCTCTAGCTACTACTTCCTTCGCAATACTTTTTACATTTTGAATAAAAGGCCCAAAAATAGGTGGTTTTCTATAAAATAATGGTTCCAGCAAACTATGTCCCCCTACATCGACCATAGTTCCTCCTACATATGCTTTATCCGCTATGGCATATAGTTTACGCAGTTCGCCTATCTTATCTACAATTATTATTTCTGGCTCTTTCTTAGATAATTCTTGAATTATCTCTACATTTTCTCTTCCTTCTTCCTTATAAATATCTGTCCATCTTTGATAGTTATATTTCTGCAGCAGTCTTTCACATATATCTGTCGTTCTCTCTATATGCCTGGGCACCAATATTAGGAGGTAGTTCTCTAACCTATCAAAAGCCTCTAACAGATACTCTTCCTCGCCATCTCTTGTACTTCCCGCTACTAATATTTTTCTGCCCTTTACATTTATTTTTCCCCTTAAATCATCCAATTCTTTTTTTTCAAATCTCGGTAGTTCAATATTAAATTTTAAATTTCCATAGTTATAAACTTTATCTTCAGGAGCTCCTAAAAATATAATTCTCTGTTTGTCTTGTTCAGTCTGCATGATAAATGTATCTATCTCACAAAATATTTTTCTCAGTATAAATTTTATTTTCGTATATGAACCTATACTCCTATCTGAAATTCTTCCATTTATCAGGACTACCTTGGATTTTTTAGAACACAAAAGAATTAAGTTTGGCCATATTTCAGTCTCTATGATCACTAATTTTTTTAATCTTATCTTTTTCAAAATTTTATTTATACAAAAATAATCATCCAAGGGAAAAAACAAAAGATCGACTCTGGTCTCATCGACATATTTCTTTCTGGCTGTTTCCATCCCAGTATCAGTCATCATAGTCAAGAGAATTTTTGTCTTTGTTTCATTCAAAAATTTATTGATTATGGGTTCTGCTAAATTCACCTCTCCTACAGATGCACAGTGGATCCATATAGTATCTTTTTTTTCCTTTATCTCTATCTTTTGAAATAATCTTTTTTTTACAAATTTTCTCAATTTATTAGAAAATATTATCCCTATCCCTAAAGGTATATATAATATTATCCGTATCAAATTATATAAAATTCTCCTCATCCCCTATGTGCTCCGCACAAATTAATAAGTAAGGGCAATCCCCGAATTACCCTTTCACAAATTCATTTTTTTCTTATGTTTATTTATAACTTTTTTCTTTTTGTCACGAAGGTATACGAATATTAAAATTTCGATCATGATTATCAATATTTTTTCATACTCAAAGAAAAAATATTAAATATGACTCAATAAAGAAATTTAAATGTAACACAAATTATTAAAGCTAAAATCCTTATACTAAGCTCACTAAGGAAACTCTAGAAAAATCACTAAGAAATTCTTTTCTTCTTTGGTTAGAAACTATCTTTTTCCTTAGGTTTTAAAAACTGAAGTTTATAGTCGTTCCACTTCAGCAGTACTGTTTCTACAATGACAATTGTGACTTACTCATTAAGACCTTTATAAATCTTCTTGATCCTCTTTGGTTCCGTTTCTCAGATCAAGCTGAGAAATGAACCCAGTTAAGGGCGGAACCCTTAGAATTTAACTTTAATTTTTATTCTTAACTAACAGTACACACTTCAGTTATAATTTATTAATTTTCAATTGTTTTTTTTCTTTTCCCTTTACACTCACCAATACTATCCCTATAAATATTAGACTTCCCCCACCTAGTATAGTCAGACTAAACGGTTCTCCTAAGAATAATATACCACATATGGCAGCTACAAATATCCTGCTCGAAGAGATCAAACTTCCCTCTAATGCTTTTACATATTTAAATCCATTGGTTACAGTATATTGTCCTAAATATGAAAACACTCCCATCCCCAATAAAAGTATCCCTTCTCTAGAGGTCGGCACCTTAAATTGATGTCCAAATGGAATAATAGTCATAACCAATCCTATGCTCATCAAATAAAATAAAATCGTACTAGAATCATCTGTTACTCTGGCTTTTCGTAGAGCGATTATCCCGACTGCTGCTATGAACCCCATGAATAATCCTAATCCATCAACCCAGCTGACCACCCCTAATGCCAATCCAGATATCAAGAATACTCCCACAAAAGCTATGGCTACTCCTACAATATTTTTTGCTGTCCATCTTTCATCCGCGAGTAAAAGCGGACCAAATATCGTCACAAATATTGGATAAGTTAAGTTATATATGTTTGCCTTGGTTGTGGTGGAATATTGTATCACTATAAAAAATAATAATATTGCCAATGCTGTAAAAAAACCTCTAGACAGTACTGCTTTTTTATTTACCATCTTAATTTTGTATCCCGTTTTCATCATTCCTACATTTACCATGATGAATCCAATTAAAAACCTAAAAAATGTAACCTCTGTACTTGGTATCCTTCCATCTTTCGTTATCATCTTTACGAATAAAGTCATTATATAAAAAAACATTGTGGAAGCAAATACCATGGTATATCCCTTTACACTACTCTCTTTTTTTCCCATCTATCCTCCAAATTACATTTACACTATTCCAGTACTTCACTGACTGGCACTAACTCTACCCCTTCACTTTTTATATAATCCAACATTTCATATATGGCTTCTGCTGTATCCTTTCTATAGTGACCAATTACCAAAACTTTTTCTTTTTCTTTTGCCAATCTTACAGATACTTTTATAGCCTCCACAATATCTTCTTTCTTGTGGGAATTATCTATAAAATAAGATGTATAATAGGTAGGAATATCCAACTCCTTAGCTATCTTATATCCTTGTTTTTTACTGTTGGTATTAGAATCTATAAAAAACATCTCTTTTTTCTTTGCATAGGATAGAAGCTCCCTCATTTTTTTCGGATTATTTGTAAATTTAGATCCCATATGGTTGTTAAATCCCTCTACCTCTCCTAAATTTTCTATTGCACCGTCAAATTTATCATAGATTTCTTTTTCAGTCATAGATGATTTTATCAAACCTTCGGTCCTTCTATTTAAAGTCTCATTAGACCCTTCCATGGGCATATGCAATATAACTTCAAAGCCTGCATCCTTTAATATCTGAGTTGCCTGCACGGTCTTAGGGAGGTGTGGTATAGTTGCAAAACTCAAGGCCCTGTCTATCTTTTTAAAATAAGTTGTAGTTTTTATGTTCATTCCTACGTCATCTATTAATATAGCTAATTTTGGAGGAGTAAAGTAATTTATTTCTAAGACTAGTTTTTCAATTCCCTTTGAATCACTATAAATAATTTCTTTTATATCCCCTTTCAAAATTTTTCTTATCTGTAAAACATCATTGTCTAAGTTTAAATCTCTTCCCTTTTCTAGATCAAATGAGTATTTAATTCCGTCATTTTCAATAGATCTCCCACTTACAAGTAAATATTCTTTTACTTCCTTTATTATTTTTTCTACTGCCAGATCTTCCTGTAGTTTTAT
>DAOUPY010000195.1 GCA_030625925.1 Fusobacteriaceae bacterium
TCAATTGAGAAATAAAAACACCAAAATATTTTCTAGTGTTTCCAGGCAAAATTATAGAGCCAGACTGATAAAATATGGGAAAAGAGCAGGCTTAGACAGAGAAATATATACCCATATGATCAGAAATTCCGTATTAAAAAACATCCTAGATACGCAGGGTGCTCATGTGGTAAAGGAAAGGATGGGATATTCTACCATTCAAAATACAAGTCTTTACAGCAGCAGGAATACACAGCAGATTAAAAAGATATATATGGAAATAGGAATCGGGGATGAATAGGGGTAATTCATAAATTACCCCCTAACGATATTAATAATATAAGAAAAAAGGAGATTTAATGAAAGCAGGATTTATTGCAGTAGTAGGAAGACCAAATGTAGGAAAATCTACATTGATGAACAAGATAGTAAATGAAAAGGTAGCCATAGTTTCTAACAAAGCCGGGACAACTAGAGATTCAATCAAGGGGATATTGACTATCCAAGATACACAATATGTATTTATCGATACCCCGGGAATCCATAAACCAAAACATCTTTTAGGTGAACATATGACCAATACAGCCATCAGTGCTTTGAAGGAAGTGGAAGCAGTTATTATGGTACTGGACGGGACTCAAGAGATCAGTACAGGAGATCAATTTGTCTTCGATAAAATTATGAAAGCTCCTAATACTCCTAGAATTGCTATTATCAATAAGATTGACCTTATGAATGATCAGGAGATCGAGGAAAAAGTTGGGGAGATCCAAGCAAAATTAGGGAATTTCCATAAGATCGTGACTATGTCAGCTGAATATGCCATCGGTATCCCTAAGTTATTGGAAGCTATCGATCCATTTTTAGAGGAAGGAATCATGTACTATCCTGAGGATATGTATACCGACATGCCTATGTATAGAATGATCATTGAGATTGTTAGGGAAAAAATATTAACTCGAACCAGAGATGAAATCCCTCATTCTATCGCTGTTGAGATCATCAACGTAGAGAGAAGGGAAAACGGTAAGGATAAATATGATATCAATATCTACGTAGAGAGAGATTCTCAAAAAGGAATAGTTATCGGTAAAAAGGGTTCTCTTTTAAAAGCTGTTGGTACCGATGCCAGAAAAGATATCGAAACATTATTGGAGAAAGAAATTTACTTAAACCTATGGGTTAAAGTTAAAGATAACTGGAGAAAGAAAAAGCCATTCCTAAAGGAAATGGGATATAACTTAGACTAATCATAAAAAGTAGGAGGATTTTTTCCTCCTTTTTTGTTAATACCTATAAATTAACTGTGAATTACACTGACTTAGTACAACTTTTAAAGATCGATTTTTTATTTCATAACAAAAAAGTGGGGGAGATAATGGGAAAAAAATACAAGATACTTATCATCAGTGACACAGAAATTTTGGGACAATATCCCATGGATAAACTAAAAAATATGTTTTCCGATATTGATTTTATAATTTCCGCAGGAGATCTGGGAAATGATTATTTAGATTATCTTTTTACAACCCTCAATAAAGATATCATCTATGTCAATGGAAACCACGTTTATAGAAAGGGACACGATATCTCATTTTGTAAAAATATAGATGGAAAAATCATAAAATATAAGGGGCTGAAAATATTTGGTTTAGGAGGTAGTAAAAAATACTCCTACCAGGAAAATCAATATTCAGAGTTTGAGATGACCCAGAGGATAATCTTAAATTTAGGTTGCCTTCTCTGGGGTAAACTCGATATCATGGTAACCCATACTCCTCCAAGGAGGATAAATGATCGGGAAGATTTTACCCATCAGGGATTTGAGGTATTCCATAAAATTTTAAAGTATTTTAAGCCTAAATTATGGATCCACGGACATATTCATCTGGTTTCCCATATGGATACCCAGGAAACTATCATAGGAGATACTCGAATTATCAATGCCTATGGATATAAAGTTGTAGAGTATATGAAAAATTAGGAGGTCTTTATGAATAATTCATATATCCAGGAAGAAGCTAAAAATGCTTATGATAAATTTGTAGGGAAGGGAAAGATCTTAGGAATTTCAGTGGGTCATAGAGAGGAGTTGAAAAAATTTTCAGATATACAAAAAGAACTCTCAGCCTATAACAATTCCCACCTGGGACTCCAAAGTGTTTCTCTCTCTAAAATTGTTGGCAGTGTGCAGAAAACCGAAGATTTTAAGAAAGGATTTATTCCTAAAAATAGTATCGTCAAGATCAGGTGGTGCAATATCTACATTGAGATGCTAGGAGATTTTAAACTCCCTCCAGTTGAACTCTATAAAATAAGGGATGAATACTTTGTCTACGATGGTAACCACAGGATCTCTGTAGCTAATTTTCTTAATTTTTCATCTATAGAAGCAGTAGTAACAGAATTTTTTTCTGGGAAAGATACTGAAGAGGACTTGAACTATAGGGAAAAATTTAATTTTACCAAGCAAACTCAACTAAACCTCCATTTGACAGAGAGCGGCGATTATAAAAAGCTCCTATACGAAATTGAAAATTTAGAAGGTAGTGGTAACCTTATTGAAAATTCCAAATATTGGTGTCAAAATATATACACTCCAATTATAAAAATTTTGCGGTTTAATGGAATGATTCTAGATAAAAGATTAGAGGGGGACCTCTATATAAAATTTTTAGAACATAGAAAATATTTGATCAATAACACTAAAAAATATGATTATTCCTATGCCCTGGTTGATTATCTGAATATGGTTTACCTGCGAAAAAAGTATACCATCCAGACTCAAATAAAAATCAACCGTTATATAGATTCCCTTATTAGAAGGCTCTATAAATTAGACAAGGAAAGGTCTATGGACAGCATACAAAAAGACAATCTTTTAGAACTCAGGGAATTAATCAGAGGGGATTCTACAGATGAACTCTATTTTTCCAAGGTAATCAGAGGAGATATCAGATCATGGTATTATGCAAAAGTCCGAACAACTCTTGATATTTTTAGTGATAAATCCAGATCTTTTGAACGATCCAAATTAATTCAAAAAAAACAGCTAAAATTATATAGGGAATTAAAGGATTATATGAATTATTATAAGAAAAATTATTCAAATGTCTCCATAAGGGAGGGAATTCTAGACTATATCTTGGAGATTTTAATGCCGACATTTGACTACCTTTCCCATAAAAAAATAGATGAAGATGAATTTATTACACAGTACTTTAAATTCAGTCATAGAAAAATTGAATTTTTAAAAAATGGAAAAAATATAAGATCAGAAGAATTAGAAGACCTCTACCTAGATATTGGCTCGGAAAGTTCTACAATCCAAGACTGGCTCTCTAAAACACTGAAAAAGGAAAAAACTTTTAAGGGAGATATCCTCAAGGGAGTCAAAGAACTCCTCCTTATAAAGGGGCAGGATATAGAAACTTTTGTTGAATTGATGGACCTTTACGAGGGAACTACAAACTATAAAACTATCCTGCATATAAAAAAACAGATATGGAGTTTTGTAGAGCAAAGTCCTTCCGGTGACTGGGTTAAAGAGAAATTCGCTGTTGATTTGGAAAAATTAACTCACAATAAAGAGGGATTGAAGTTTTTTAAAACCGAAAGATTTATGCACTTTATCAGGGGGAAATCAAACACCTATACCATCGTTGATTTCTATATGGATATCATCAATTATGGGGAACAAAATTATAGAGAAAATACAACAAATATAGACACATTACTGATGCAATATATAGATAGATAGGGGGAAAAATGATAAAAGCAGTTATGCTGGATCTAGACGGGACATTATTAGATAATGACCATAAGATCAGCAGTACAAATAAAGAAGTGTTAAGAAAATTAGAGAATAAGGGAATAAAAATATTTTTAGCCACTGGCAGAAGTTACGAATCTATGAGGTCGTATCATGAGGAACTTAACTTAACAACTCCTGCTATCTGCTATAATGGAGCAAAAATAATATATTCCAATGGAAGTGAAAAGGAATATCCCGTGAAAGAAAGACCGCTTAAAACACTGATAGAGATTGCAAGGGAGTATAAAACTCACTTAAACCTGTACCAGCATGAGATCTGGTATTCTGAAAATATTACCAACAAAGAAACTGAACTATATAAAGAAATTTCAGGTCTAAAACCAGTAAAAAAAGATTTTGACCGATTGGATGAGATGTTTTCTACAAAGCTTCTCTATGTGGGAGAGCACGAGAATCTCCTAGAGATAGAAAAAGATATAAAAGAAAAATTAGGAGACAGTGTCTACACTACCTTTTCAAGACCATTTTTCTTGGAAATTTTAGATGGCAATGTCAACAAAGGCACAACTATGAAAAATATTATGGAGGAAGAGGATATCCCCCTGTCTCAGGTAATAGCCTTTGGAGATGGATTGAACGACAAAGAGATGCTGGAAACTGCTGGAATTGGAGTAGCAATGGATGGTGCATTTGAAGAGTTAAAACAA